>NZ_DLJR01000012.1:0-24662 GCF_002484365.1 Empedobacter sp. UBA7611 | reverse complement strand
ATACTAACCCTTACTATTATTCAAACAATAAACAGAAACCAAAATAGAAAAAATAAAAACCTAAAAATTAAAATTACCTAAATGCACTACGGGTATTATATCTATAAAATTAGTCGAGATTAGTGTTGTTTTAGAAAATTGGAATTAATACATTTGTTAAAAATAAATACTCTATAAAAACTATAGATATTATATAAGAAAATGAATCAACTAAAAGAGATATTAGAAAAAGTTACAGGACAAGTAAGTTTAGAAGAAAAATTATTGTTTTTGAATAACAACGTTAAAGAAAAAATAGTTTTTTCGACAAGTTTTGGTTTCGAAGATCAAGTTATTTCTCATGCTATTTTAAGTCAAAAATTAGACAATATTGAGATTTTTACTTTAGATACAGGTCGTGTTTTTCAGGAAACGTACAATACGTGGAACAAAACAGAATTTAAATATCAAGCGAAGATTAAACCATTTTATCCACCAACAGAGGAGTTAGAAAATTTTGTTGAAGAAAATGGAATTAATCCTTTTTACGATTCGGTTGATTTGAGAAAACAATGTTGCTATATCAGAAAAGTAATTCCTTTGAATCGTGCATTAAAAGAAGCATCAGTTTGGATTACAGGTTTGCGCGCAGAGCAATCGAATAATCGTCATGATATGCACGAAATAGAGTTTGATGAAGAAAAACAATTATTCAAATTCAATCCATTGATTGATTTTACAACAGGGGATTGTTTCGAATATTTGAAAGAAAATAGAGTTCCTTACAACCCGTTACACGACAAGGGTTTTATAAGTATTGGTTGTGCTCCTTGCACACGTGCTATAAACGAAGGTGAAGATTTTCGTGCCGGAAGATGGTGGTGGGAAGACAATAGTAAAAAAGAATGCGGTCTACATGCAAAGTAGACTTCAGGTGTTAATTTAATTTGAATGACTCAGCCTATTTTAGGTTGAGTTTTTTGTTTACTTTTACTAGACAAGTTTCAATAATGGAAATAGAACAAATCTTAGATCAAATTTCACCACTTTCATCACAGTCTATTCAATTGATAGCAGATAAAATTCAATTGATTCGATTACCAAAAAACACCACGCTTATTGATGCTGATAAAGTTGAGAAAAAGTTATATTTCATCAAAAAAGGAATTGTTCGTGCGTATACGATAGACGATGGAAAAGAAATTACGTTTTGGTTTGGGAAAGAAGGCGATTTGATTTTATCGATGCGAAGTTATGTCGAAAATAAAATTGGCTACGAAACAATTGAATTAATGGAAGATTGTGAGTTATATGAAATTAAATCTTCTGATTTACAGTTATTTTACGCAACTAATTTAGAGATTGCAAATTGGGGAAGAAAACTTGCTGAAATTGAATTGATAAAAACTGAAGAGCGTTTTGTTTCTAGGCAACTAGGAACGGCGATTGATCGTTATAAAAAATTGTTAGAAGAAAATCCAAGTTTGATTAATCGTGTGCAATTAGGTTATATCGCGTCATATTTAGGAATTTCCCAAGTAACATTAAGTAGGATTCGCGCCGAAATTTAAGCGAATAATTTTTTAACATTTGTAAAAAAATACTATTTTTTTCTAATTCATCTTTGCAGTAAAATATTAACAAAATGAATTGGATTTTATTGATTTTAGGAGGATTATTCGAGATTGGATTTACATCATCTTTAGGAAAAGCCAAAGAAACAACAGGCTCAGAAATGTATATGTGGTACGGTGCTTTTGCAGTGTGTTTGGTCGCAAGTATGGCGTTATTAATCAAAGCAACACAAACTTTACCTTTGGGAACTGCTTATGCTGTTTGGACTGGAATTGGCGCTGTTGGAACAGTTTTAATTGGAATTTTTGTATTCAAAGAACCTGCTAATTTTTGGAGAATATTCTTTATTTTTATATTAATTAGTTCAATTGTAGGATTAAAATTTGTTTCGCATTAATGAACGAAGAAATTACAATAAAAAGAGTCAAAGAAATAGATATATTACAGCTTCAAGAAATCTCTAAAAAGACTTTTGCAGATACATTTTCATCTTCTAATTCAGAAGAGGATATGCAAAAATATTTGACTGAAAGTTTTTCAGAGGATCAATTATTAAAAGAATTAAAGAATCAAAATTCGTTGTTCTTTTTTGCAATGATTAATCAAGAAATTGTCGGTTATCTGAAATTGAATATTGGTGATGCTCAAACAGAAATTTATGATATGAATTCTTTAGAAATTGAGAGAATTTATGTGTTAGAATCGTTTCAAGGAAAGAAAATTGGACAAATTCTTTTTAATAAAGCTATAGAAATAACTAAAAACTTCAACTTAGATACAATTTGGTTAGGAGTTTGGGAAAAGAATATTTCAGCGATTAATTTCTATTTAAAGAATGGTTTCGAAAAATTCGATCAACATATTTTCAGACTTGGTGATGATGAACAAATAGATTATATGATGAGATTGAAATTATAAGATTTATAATATGTCAAAATGTCTTATTAATTCTATATTTTATCAATAATGTGAAGTGGTATTGTTTTTGACATTGTAACAAAAAAATAATAGATATGGACACAAATAGAGATTATACATTCGAAGAAATACCAGATAGCTCTCACAATGAGCAAGATTTTTATGCAAAATTCAAAGAAAGATTAGATGATGTACAAAAATTTCCAACAGATTATTTGTTCAAATTCATTTATCCTTCAAGTGAAGAAACGATGAAAAAAATCAAAGATATTTTTGCAGGAACGAATGCTGAATTTGATTACAAAGCTTCAAAAAATAGAAAATATACATCTATTTCGATTAAACTTTATGTGATTGATGCGGATACAGTAATCAATTATTACAAAGAAGTTTCGAAGATAGAAGGCGTTATTATGTTATAAGAAAAGGTTGCAAATGCAACCTTTTTTTATGTTTTTAAAAAGAGTAGGGGAGGAATCAATTTTTCAATTTTGAAATTAATGTTCCCAGAGTAACCCTCTTTATTATGTTAAATACATAATTTGATTATTTTACTTCTTCGATAAAAATCCAATTGAAATCAATTTTTTAAATTATTAATTTTTTTTTCAACTTGTAAAGGTTTATCAGAACTAAATTTCAGTTTAAACTTCATTTTATAAAATTTTGAAAGTTAATTTTCAAAATTTTGCATTCTCAATTCATTTCATAAAATCAACTTATTTAGAATAGAATTTTTGCTTTATTAAATTTTCTTAGAAATAGTGAGTTATTAAAGTTATTATTAATCAATTTTAAATACTTGTAAATACTTACAAATATTTGTAAATGGATATATTGCTGAATATAAATTTATTATAATTAATGTAGAATTGTTTTTTAAATGTTTAATCAGATAAATTTTTAGTAAAACTATTTTAATAAGTATAATTGAGCACAAACTTTTGCATCAGATAAAGCTTCATGATGGTTGAGTTGAAGATTAAATCGGCGAGCACAATCGGATAATTTTGTAGGAACAATTCCTTTCTGTTTGAAAATTCTGTATGTACATTCCCACTTTTCGGCAAGGTTAAGTTGAGAGTAATTGAGGCTATAAAACTCCATTGTATTCTTCAAAACAGAACGATCAAACGATTCGTTATGTGCAACAACAAGCTGATTTTGTAAACGATGTTTGATTTCAAAATAGACGTCTTCAAAACTTGGTGCATCAATTGTGTCTTCGGGACGAATTCCATGAACCAAAATATTATGATAATTATATTGATTTTGTGGTGGTTGAATTAACGTGTAATACTCGTCTGTAATCACATTATCTGTCACAGTTACAATTCCAACCGCGCAAGCAGAATTACGATAATTGTTTGCAGTTTCGAAATCGATGGCAACAAAATTTTCCATAATTTATATTTTGTTCGATATAAAATTAATGATATTTTCTTGTTCGAAAGGAGAAAACCAATTGACAGTTTCATCTTTTTTGAACCATGTCATTTGACGTTTTGCAAAACGTCTTGTATTCTTTTTGATTTCTTCTATTGCAAAATCCAATGTAATTTTCTCTTCAAAAAAGTCGAACAATTCTCGATAACCAACAGTTTGCAAAGCATTCAAATCTTTTAAAGGAAATAAATTTTTTGCTTCATTTAATAAACCTTCGTTCTTCATAATATCAACTCGACGATTGATTCGGTCGTACATTTCTTCGCGAGGAAGTTCTAAACCGATTTTAATTATGTTAAATGGACGTTTGTTCAAATCTTGATTTCTGAAGTTAGAGAAAGGTAAACCCGAAGATCTAAAAATTTCTAAAGCACGTGTTACACGCTGTTTATTGAAAATATCAACTTCTTCAAAATACTTTGGATCGACTTCTTGCAATTCTTTTTGCAATTTTTCAATTCCAAATTCAGCAAGCTCATTATTCAAATCTTCTCTAATTTTAGGATTAACATCAGGAAATTCGTCAAAGCCAACTGTGATCGCTTTTTCATATAAACCAGATCCACCAACCATGACGCAAATGTCATTTGTTTTGAAATAATTATTCAAAAAAGCTAAGCCATCACGCTCAAAATCACCAACCGAATATTTTTCGTGAATAGAAATATTTTGAATAAAATGATGCTTCACTTCAGTCAATTCTTCCTCAGAAGGAACAGCAGTTCCTATCTTCATTTCTTTGAAAAATTGACGACTATCACAAGAAATAATTTCGGATTGAAAATGTTTTGCAACTTCTATTGCCAAATTGGTTTTACCAATTGCAGTTGGTCCAACAATAGAAATTAAGGTTTTATTATTTTGAATTTTTTGCATGTTATATGAAATCGAGCGCAAGATACTTCGATATTTTATGAAAAGAAAAAGCTTCTATAAAAAATAGAAGCTTTGTAAATTATATTGATCTTTAATTAATCATTAAAGTGGTAAAGGAAAACCACATCAGCCGTATAAGCAGGTTTCGGATTATCTTTAATTTCTAAATTTGCTTCGATGACAACTTTTGCAATTCCTCTCAAATTAGTAATAGATTTCAATTTTGCAGTTAATCTTACCTCACTATCAACCAAAACAGCTTGTCCAAATCTCAAATTTTCAATTCCATAATTGATTAACATTTTGATGTTGCGCACTTCCGCAATTTGATCCCACAAATGTGGAATTAAAGATAGCGTTAAATAACCATGCGCTATTGTTTTTTTGAAAGGTCCTTCGTTAGCTGCTTTTTCAGGATCTGTATGAATCCATTGATGATCTAAAGTTGCATCAGCAAAGCGATTGATTTGTTCTTGATTTATTATATGCCAGTCAGATTTACCGATTTCTTTACCTTCGAAAGCTTTGTATTCATCGAAATTATTAATAATTACCATTATTCAGGTGTTTTAGTTTTTAGTATTGTATTGCTCAAATCTAATGAATAATCGTCAGATAATAAATTTTATTTATGAGAAAGAGAGCATTTTTTGAATAATCTAAAAATAAAAAATCCGACTGAAAATTCAATCGGATTTTTTATAGCTATTTAATTTATTGCTACTCAATAATTTTTGCATCTTCAACATTTGCATAGGCTCTTTGCGTATCTCTCCATGCAAGATATTTAATAATTTCTTTGTTGAAATATTTCATTCCAAAAAGTAAAATCCCAAAATCATCTATCAAACCAAAAGGTCCAAATAGCGCTTCTGGAATAATATCAATAGGAGAAATAATGTATAAAGTTGCTACAAATCCAAGAAATAAATTCATGTTGTCAGGTTTATAACTTCCTTTTTTGTAATCACCTAACATATTGAAAAAAGCCTTTACTTTTTCAAAAAAAGATTTGTCTTTTTGAGCTGCCATTGCTGCTTCTCCAGCGACTTTAAAGAATTTTGATTTTTTCATTTCACAAAATATGTTTTAAAAACGTATTATGTATTACAAAGTACATGCCAAAACATTTAAATTGATTTTTGTGTCATGTTAAAACTTTATGTTACATTGTTTTACTTGTTTTTCTTTTTCAGTTTAATGATTTTTGCATTCAATATTCTGTCAAGCTTTGGATATCTTTCGCGCATTAATTTTGTGCTGTTAAAAATTTCTTCATCTTCCATTGTTTGTCCAGCGTAACCATCATACAAACTTTCTACAACATTCATTCCGTTCACCACTTTTCCAAAACTTGGAAAACCTACTACATCATTGGAATTGATTGTATCCAAACGATGATTATCTTTCAGATTAATAAACAAATCCAAATCTCTTGAGTTTTTTCCTGCGCGCGCAAAACTCAAAGCTCCTTTACTATTTCCAGCAATAACAGGTTCATCTTCTACAATAAACTTTTTCCATTGATTAGAAACAATTGTGTCTGTATTTCCAAATTGGGCGACAAAATTCGGAACAACACGATAAAAAGTTCCATCTTCGAAAAAATTGTATTTAACCAATTGATAAAAACGATCAACAGCTTTTGGCGATAACTTTCTTTCAACTTCGATATCAATATTTCCTTTTGTTGTTTCAAATCGAGCAACAAAATTTTCTGGCGCTTGTTTTGTTGTCCATTTTTTATGAAAAACCGTTTTGCTAGAAGTACAAGCCGAAAGCGTAATAAGTGTAAATAATGTTAAAGTAATTTGTTTCATGTTTTAATTTTGTGGATTAAACTTAAACAAAAAACGACACTTAGCGTAAGTGTCGTTTCATTATTTTTGCAATTCTTGTTCAATTTTAAAAAACCATTCTGTTTTCTGGTTATAAACTTCCGCTTCGGCAAGCATATAATGTGCTTCTTTGGTTTCTTCATATTTCACGCGATCCATCGTTTCTGGGTTGAAAGGCGGTAAAGGTTGCACTTCTGCACTAAAAGTTTTGGTGTGGCCTTTATATGTAAATGTTTTGGTGATAATTTCTTTTTCCATTGTCTTTTAATCTTTGGTAAAAATACAACTTTTGCAACGGAGAATTTACATTCGGAATAATTTAATTTTTAGGCTGAATTATTTTTTGATAAATAGTAATTTTGCAGCTATATGATTACTCAAAATAATTCTAATCAACAACAAGTTCTTGTCGTTTCTTCGTTTGATGAACTTGTACATACAGCTTTTTCTGGGAAAAATAATGCGATAAATTGGCGGCGAAATTTAGAAGGTGATTTTGAGGAAATTGTGAATCAATTGATTTTAAAGGATGATATTACTGTTATTTCTATTGCTGATTTGAATGATTTAGATTTATCTAATGAAGGAATTAAAGCGAGAAATATTTTGATCAATGATTTACAACAATTAACTGTTTTTGGCGCTTCGCCAACTTTAAACTTACTGAAATGTTATGAACGCGATACTGAATTTGATTTTATTTCGACAGATGTTTATTCATTTCACGTTGATCGTTCGCTAATTCCTACGGATACTTTTTTGTGCACTTACTATGGCGCTTCCAGTGATATTGTTGCAAATGAAGATGTGGAACAAAAAATTTTGATTCCAGAAATTAGAGAAAAACTATTCGAATTATATGATGGATACATTGATGGTTTTGAAGATTTTTTGAAAGAATATTTCTTTGATTTGCATTATCAAATTCGTCCAGGTGTTGAACCAATTAATTTAGGATTAGGAAATCTTTGGCGATTGGCAGTTGATCATCCAGAACAAAAAGTTTTGCCTTGTGTACATCGCGCGCCGAAAGAAAATAAAGATGAATATCGATTATTGTTAATCTGTTAGGAATAAATTAATCAAATAACTATTAATAAAAATTATATAATTTAGATTCAAAAGATTAGGCTTTTGAATGAAGTCAAGCTTTTATTATTACAATGGTTTCACTAAATTTGCGTACATTTATTGATGAATAATTATTGTTAATTTAATTTCTATTATTATGAACAAAGAATCAGATATACTAAAATTAGAAGAAGCAGGAGCGTTAAATCGTTTAGCTAAATCTGCATCGCAAGCTGCAATTAGAGTTTCAGAAGCATTAGATTTATCAGTTCAATATGTTCAAGGAAATCGAATCATCGAGAGAAAACCTAATGGAGAAATTAAGGTGATTAAAACAATAGATCGAATAAAAGTTCCAGCTGAATTGAAAAAAGGAGCTAAATTATGTCTAAAATAAAACGTTTACGCGTTTTTGCTGGTCCAAATGGATCTGGAAAGTCTACTTTATTCGATTCAATCTCATCAAAATTTAATGCTGGATATTTTATTAATTCAGATTTGATTGAAAAAGAAATTTCTTTAAAAGGTTTTATTGATTTGGATCGATATGAACTAAAACTTACCGAAAAAGATTTTGAAGATTTTAAAACTGAACCTGCTTCAATTTCATTATTCGAAAAAGCAAATAATGAAGGAAAAGCAATTGATGTGCAGTTTCGAAATAATGTTTTGGTTGATAAATCTAAGTCTACACATAGTTACGAAGCGTCTTTTATTACTTCATTTATTCGAAAACACTTATTGATTAAAGGTAAATCTTATTCATTTGAAACGGTAATGAGTCATCCTTCTAAAATTGATGAAATAGTGGATGCTAAAAATCGTGGTTTCAAAACATATATGTATTTTGTCTGTATTGAAGATCCTTTGATTAATATTTCTCGAATTGAAAATAGAGTAGAAAAAGGTGGTCACGCTGTACCAGATGAAAAGGTGATTAAACGATATCATTCTACTTTAATGAATTTATTTCCAGCTTTAAAAATTGTAGATAAAGGCTATATTTTTGATAATTCAACTCAAGAAATGAGATTATTTGCACAAGTTAAGAGAAATGAACTTGAAATAGTTTCGGATAAAGTTCCAAATTGGTTTATAAAACAACTGCAATAAAAATTTTATCTTTGTAATTATAATGGTACAAATGGACGAATTCCAATTTAAAACGCCATTTATTACAAAGATTACATCAAATACTATGGATTTACAAGATCAATTAAAAAATCTTTTTCCTGATCATATACCTGAGCCAGAAGAAGTATCAAATGAAGAACAACATGAGTTATGGATTCAGAAAGAACCATTGATTTGTAAGTTTGAGAAACGAAAAGGGAAAATAAATACAATTATAGAAGGTTACGAAGGAGAAACAGAAGATTTCAAACTTTTAGCAAAAGAAATTAAGCAATTTTTGGGTGTTGGAGGTAGTTTTAAAGACGAACAAATCATCATTCAAGGAGATTATCGCGATAAGATTATGGCTTTCCTGAAAGATAAAGGATTTAAAGTGAAAAGAGTAGGTGGTTAATAATTTCTTTACAATTATTACTGATAAAAATTGTATATTGTTCTCTTATTTTTAATTATAAAATCATGAGTAAAGCAGCATCAGAATTAGTTTTAAATGCAGACGGAAGTGTTTACCATTGTAATATAAGACCAGAGCATTTAGCAGATACTATTATAACTGTTGGTGATCCAAATCGTGTCGAAAAAGTTTCAAGACATTTTGATACAATCGAGCAGACAGCAAGCAAAAGAGAAATTGTGACGCATACAGGAACGTTGAATGGTAAACGTTTAACAGTTATTTCGACTGGTATGGGAACGGATAATATTGATATTGTTTTATCTGAGTTAGACGCTTTGGCTAACATCGATTTGGAAACTGGTGAGATCAAAAAAGATTTCAGAAAATTATCATTTGTTCGTATGGGAACTTCTGGAGCTTTGCAAGCGGATATTCCTGTTGATAGTTTCGTTATTGGTTCTCACGGTTTAGGTTTAGATGGACTTTTGCATTATTATGTTGGGAGTGAAGCGGTGATGAATAAAGAGGTAGAAGATGCTTTTATTAAACATGTTGATTGGTCGCCGAATAAAGCGCGTCCATATTTAGTAAAAGGATCTGATTTGTTATTAGATAAATTAGCTTCTGAAAAAACAATTCAAGGAGTAACAGCTACAGCTTGTGGTTTTTACGGACCTCAGGGACGTTATTTGAGATTGCAACCAAATCCAGCTGATATTAATGAGCGTTTAACAACTTTTAATTACGAAGGTTTAAGAATCTCTAATTTTGAGATGGAAACTTCTGCAATTTATGGATTATCAGCAATGATGGGACATGAAGCATTGTCGATAAATGCAATTGTTGCAAATAGAATTTTAGGTGAATTTAGTGCTGATTCTTACAAAGCAGTTGATGCAATGATTGAATATTCGTTAGAAAGATTAACAAAATAATTTCGGAATCATATAAAACAAAAGCTCGAGAATTTTCTCGAGCTTTTTTGATTTTATATAATTTAAGAATTTTAATTCAAATTCATTAATTCTTTTGCTTGATTGATTGCTGCATCTGTTAATTCTGAACCAGAAATCATTTGAGCAATTTCTTCTAAACGTTGTTGTTGAGAAAGTTCTATCACATTTGTTTGTGTCGTTTCGTCAACAACTTCTTTGTAAACTTTTAGCTGATAATTTCCTTTTGAAGCGACTTGTGGCAAATGCGTAATCACTAAAAGCTGCATATTTTCTGCCATTGTTTGCATTACTTTTCCTGTTTCATTTGCAACTTTTCCAGAAATTCCTGTATCTATTTCATCTAAAATCAACGTTGGTAAATGTTGATGAGTTGCCAATAATTTTTTAATCGCTAACATCAATCGAGACCGTTCTCCACCAGAAACAGATTTCTCAAAAATACGAGGTTCCATTCCTTTATTTGCTGAGAATAGAAACAAAACTTCATCTTTTCCAGTTGCTGTAAAATCTGTTGTTTCGTTTAATTGAATGGTTAATTGAGAATTTTCCATTCCCAATTGTGACAACGTATTCAAGATATTTTTTCGGATAATTTCGATAGAAGAAATTCTATTTTTTCTAATTTTAATTACTTGTTTTTCAAGTTTTTCTGAAATTGAATTCAATTCTTTATTTAAGTGAATAATTAAATCACTCAAATTATCAAAACCAGAAGTTTGACTTTCTAATTCGTCACGTTTTGCAATTAATTCTTCAACAGAAATCACATTATGTTTACGCAATAATTTATGAATCAAATCGTAGCGATCTGTAATTTCTTGTAATCTTTCAGGATTAATTTCAGTCGAATCTATCAAACTACTCATTTCACCCGAAATATCTTGCAATTCTATTTTTGATGAAATCAATCGCTCGTAAATCGAATTGTATTGTGAATTATAATCCGAAATTTTATTCAATTTATTGCTTGCTTCATTCAATTGAGAAATTATTCCCATTTCAGGATGCTCCAAAAATTGGTAAGTTTCATTCAAAGTCGAAATAATTTCTTCTACGTTTGACAAAGATTTTATCTCGATTTCCAACTCTTCTAATTCCTCATTTTTTAGCGAAGCATTGTTCAGTTCTTCCCACAAATGCAATTTATATTCTAAATCTTGAGATTGATTTTCTAACGAATTTTGAGCGTCTTTTATCTTTTTCTTCGTAGAAATATAGTGGTTAAAATCCTTCTTATATTCTTTCAATAAGTCTTTATTTTCTCCGTAAATATCCAACATCGAAAGTTGAAAATCAGCTTCAAAAATTTTAGGTGTATTAAATTGAGAATGAATATCAATCAATAATTCTGATAATTCTTGCAAAATAGAGACTTTAACAGGCGTATCATTGATAAAAGCGCGCGATTTCCCAGATGGTAATAATTCTCTTCTCAGAATAGATTCGTCTTCGTAATCCAAATCATTTTCTTCGAAAAAATCATTTAATTCAAGATTTTTTATCTCAAAAACAGCTTCGATAATACATTTTTCATCAATATTTTTCAAGGCTTTTAAATCGGCACGTTCGCCTAAAACTAATTTTAAAGCACCTAACAAAATCGATTTTCCAGCACCAGTTTCACCGGTAATTGTGGTCATACCTTGATGAAAATCAATCTCCAATTGATCGATAATGGCAAAATTATTAACGCGAAGAGTTTTTAACATTTACTTTTTCAATTTATTCCAATAATTGTCGTTGTATTTTGGCGCGATTGAATTTAAAATTCCTTTTAGTTTTTCGATATTCACCGTAGAAACCTGTCCGCCTGAAAATACTTGACTAATTTCGCTATTTTTTGCTGTTAAGAAAAGTTCTAGCGGATAAAATTGAGAATAATTTCCTCTTTGGTAAAATTCTAATTGCAATAACGTATTTCCAATCGCATTTTTACCACGAACTTCGTTTTCAGACATAATGTCTAAGCCGTTTCTATGATATTGATAGATAATATTTCGAAGTGTAGAATTATCCGATTTTAGAATATTGTTAATTAAAGCTGTGCGCGATTTTATTCCATCTAATTCGCTCCAACCAGAGAAGTTATTATTTGCTTGACCGAAATCAGCAATTTTCTTCGCCATTTTGAAATACTCAGTTCCGCCTTCTTTCGCAAACGTATCTGCATCATATCCCAAAACTAAATAAATGTAATACGTTAATACATCTGTCAAATTTTTTCCACTGAATTTGCGATCATTGAAAATTAATTCTTCAGATTCTTGGTATTGAAACGTAAAATTATCGTCAGATAAATTAAGAACAGGCGTATAGTACGTTGAGTTAAAAACAGGACGACGAGATTGTACTAAAATCGTACCTTTCATTCTGTTTCCCTCTCGTTCAATTATATTAATGACGAAACTAGCTTCAATTCTTTCGTATGTTTTTAAACGATCATTTGTCCATTTTGTTGAATTAATAAATGTTTTTAATGATCTTTCTAAAGTTTGATAAACCTGTGTATTAGATCCCTGAACCTGAGAATAATCGACTTTTACATCTGCAATAATATTTTGCGAGAAAGCCGAAATAGCTAAACACGACGAAAAGAAAATTGAGGCTAATTTCTTCATAATAAATTTTATAACTTATTTAAAATGACATTCAAAATATCTTTTGCAACATCTGTTTTTGATTTTGCATCAAATTGTTGCATCGATAAATCTTTATCAATAATTGTAATTTTGTTTGTATTCTTCTGAAAACCAGCTTCTTTATCTTGCATCGAATTAAGAACAATAAAATCAAGATTCTTTTTGGCTAATTTTTTCTTTGCATATTCTTCTTCGTTATTCGTCTCTAATGCAAAACCAACCAATAATTGATGTGTTTTGATTTCGCCTAACGATTTTAGAATATCAGGATTTTTCACCAATTCGATAATTAAATTATCATCGTTTTCTTTCTTAATTTTATGCTCAGCCATTTTTTTTGGACGATAATCTGCAACAGCCGCTGACATTACCACAGCATCAGCATCAGCAAAATTAGCGTGCATCGCTTCGTACATATCACGAGCAGAAACAACATTTATTCGATCGATAGGAAAACCTGTAACAGATTCGTGACTTGGACCACTAACCAAGGTAACTTTTGCACCCAAATTAGCAGCAGCTTTTGCAATCTCGAATCCCATTTTTCCCGAAGAATAATTACCTATAAAACGAACAGGATCTAAGTTTTCGTATGTAGGACCAGCAGAAACTACTACTTTTTTTCCGTGAAGTGGGAGAGTAGCTTCGATTGTACTTTCCAAAAACGCAATAATGTTTTCAGGTTCAGCCATTCTACCTTCTCCAATTAATCCACTTGCTAATTCTCCAGCTTCAGCAGGAATACAAATATTTCCGAAAGATTCTAATTTAGCAATATTTTCTAAAGTTGATGGATGTTTGTACATATCCAAATCCATTGCTGGAGCAAAATATACAGGACATTTAGCCGAAAGATAAGTTGCTAGAACTAAATTATCACATGTTCCATCTGCCATATGTGACAACGTATTTGCTGTGCAAGGTGCAATAATCATATAATCTGCCCAAAGAGCATATTCCACATGATTATTCCAATCCCCTTTATCACCGAAAAATTCCCATTCGACAGGATTTTTAGAAAGTGTGGAAAGTGTAAGTGGAGTAACGAAGTTTTGAGCTTCTGGCGTCATAATAACTTTAACATCAGCTCCTTTTTTGATTAGCCCTCTAACAAGAAAAGCGGCTTTGTAGGCCGCTATTCCGGCAGAAACTGCCAAAAGAATTTTTTTACTATGTAAAACAGACATTATTTATCCTCATTTGGATTTCTGTAATATACGTCATTGTCTAACCATTCCTTAACCGCAATAGAAGTCGGTTTAGGTAATCTTTCGTAGAATTTTGAAACTTCGATTTGCTCTCTATTTTCAAAAACTTCTTCTAAAGAATCTGTATGTGCAGCAAACTCATCCAATTTCTGAATTAATTCAGTTTTCATTTCTTGGTTGATTTGTTCTGCTCTTTTACCCATAATTACAATCGATTCGTATAAGTTTCCTGTTTTCTCATCGATTTTATTACGATCATAAGTTTGTGTTGTTGGTGCTGCACCGATATCCTTGAAATTCATAATGAAAGAATTTTATATATTTTACTATTATTTATTATTTTGCTCTTTGCTTAATTCAGCTTGATCAGCTTCAAATTTCTTTTTAGCTACTTCTATATCAGCTAATTGTTTTTTAGTCTCCACCATATCTTTGTCGATTTTCTCCATCAATTTATCAGCTTCTGCTTTAAATTTTGTTTGCGGATAATATCTTGTTAACAAAAGATATTGCGTTCTGGCATCTTGTAAACGTAAATCTTTGTTCTCGATACGAGAGAAATTTAACGCCAATTCTGTTTTAGAACGTAATGAATACATCATTGCTTCTTCACGAAATTTAGAATCTGGATATTCATCAACCATATTGTCAAAAGAAACTCCAGCAGCCTTATATTTCATTGTTTTGTAATAAACTTTAGAAATTTCGAAAGACTTTAATTCTAATTTTTGTCTAAGTTCTGTAATATAATTATTCGCTTCTGCAACGTGTGCTGATTCTGGATACGAATTGATAAATCCTTGTAACTCACTGATTGCTGTGTACGTACTTGTTTGATCCAAGTCATATTTTGGCGAATCTTTGTAATAAGAAAATGCCGATTTGAATAAAGCTTCTTCTGCACGGCTATCCATAGGATAAGCTCCTGCAAAGCTTTTGAATTGATGTCCTGCTAAACGGAAACTTTTTTCGTTAAAGTTACCTTGTGCCATATTATAGGCAATGTCCGCAGATTTTTCTGTTCCTACAAATGATGTAGAAATTTTTTCATACAATTCGTTTGCCAAATCATATTTACCATCTTGATACAATTGTGTAGCCAATGTAAAGATTTCGTCTTTATCCGTACTTTTCATCGCTTTGTTATAGGTCTTGTTACAAGACACTAAAGAAGCGCCAATTAAAACTACTAAGCTTAGTTTTTTAAACATTCTGCAAATTTAATAAAATTTGAGGACTAAAGTATAAAATATTTTTTTCTTATCCTCTTAATAAAATCTCAAAGTTTTGATTTATTCCGCTGTTGTGTCTGCGCTTAATGTAACTACATCACGATCAAATAGATATAAACCTCCCTTGTCAGATCCGATCATTTCTAACTTATCTAAGATATTTCTTGCTAATTTTTCTTCTTCAATTTGCTCAGAAACATACCATTGCAAGAAATTGTGAGTAGAATAATCTCTTTCTTCTAATGTTAAGCCTACAATGTCGTTAATTGATTCAGATACAAAGCATTCGTGGTTTAAAATTGCAGTAAAAACTTCTTTCAATGTTGTGAAATCTTGTTTTGGTTCTTCAATTTGTGGAACAAACGCTTTTCCGCCTCTTTCGTTAATAAATTTAATTAATTTTAACATATGCATACGTTCTTCGTCTGCATGCGAGTACAAGAAATTTGCAGTTCCTTCCAAACCTTTCACTTCTGCCCAAGAAGCCATAGCTAAATATAATTGAGAAGAATCTCCTTCTAATTTGATTTGTTTGTTTAATGCGTCTAATATTGTATCTTTTATCATAGCTTTATTTTTTTAGATGTTTGATAATAATTGGTTAATTTTTGTTGTCAAGTTAGCTGATGCTGGAACTAAAGGTAATCTTGTAAATGGTTTACAAACGCCTTTGTTATCTAAAACAGCTTTTATTCCGCAAGGATTTCCTTCCTCGAAAATAGCACGTGTAATTTCTACAACTTTGTAATGACCTTCGTAAGCAGCAACAACTTCTTTGTTGATTGCTTTACGAATCATATCTGTAAAAACAGTTGGAACACCTTGTCCGATAACAGAAATAACACCAGAACCTCCAGCTAAAGTCATTGGAACAGCGAATTCATCATCACCAGAAATAATATTGAAATCTTCGCGTGTATTTTTACGAATAATATCTGTTGATTGTAAGAAATCTGGTGAAGCTTCTTTAATCGCAACAATATTTTTGAATTCATTTGCTAAACGAATTGTTGTATCTGCTGAGATATTAGAACCCGTTCTACCAGGAACATTATACAAAATAATGTTGGCATCTGTACTTTCTGCAATCGCTTTATAATGTTGGTAAATCCCTTCTTGATTTGGTTTATTATAATAAGGAGAAACTGTAAGAACTGCGATATAATCACTCAAATCTGTTTCTTGATATTCATTAATAACTTCTGCCGTATTGTTACCTCCAATACCCAAAACCATCGGAACACGATTAGCATTCGCCTTCTTTATTGTTTCGATTACCTGTTTCTTTTCATCTTTTGTAAGTGTTGCTGCTTCTGCAGTAGTTCCTAAAATAACTAAATATTCAACACCGCCATCGATACTATAGTTTACTAAATTTTCTAATGCAGCATAATCTACGGTACCATCTTGTTGAAAAGGCGTAACCAAAGCAACTCCTGTCCCAATTAATTGTTTCATCTTCTATAAATGTTATTAAATCTAATATTAAGTTAAAATTCGGAATTATATCTTGAATAATCAAATAATAGTGTTAATCTATAATTGGTCTTAGATAAAATCCAAAATCTTTCAAAAATAACGATTAATTCAGAGGAATAAAATTAATTTATGTATAGATTATATGATTTTACTTATAAAAAAAGCCACTCAAGTGAGTGGCTTATTATATTTTTAACGTTTGATTAGTTAAATGTGTATTTAAATCCTAAAGAAAAACGACCAGCTTCGAAGTTAGAATCGTTTGTTAAGTTCCACCATGGTTTCCAATCAAAATGTAAAGCCAATGGAACAGAAGGAATTTTGTATTCTAAACCAGCTTGCGGACGAATTGCAAAATAAGTTTTGTCCTCAAATTTACCTCCATCTACAAAAGATAATTGAGGTCCAACACCAACATACCATCCTAATCCATTTGCACCAGAAAAAGGTTGATTATACGTATAATCTGCACCTAAAACAGTAATGTTATCTCCAAACATAACTTGTACGTTACCCGCATTTTTACCATCAAAAGAGTGCTTGAATTGTGGACCTACAAGTGTCTCTCCGTCTCCTAAATCTACAACAACACCTAAAGCATTTTTATAGTTTTGAGCATTTACTTGAGAAATTCCTAATGCCATTACAGCTACTAATAATACTTTTTTCATTTTTATTAAATTTTCAGTTTTTAACTTTGTTATGCCAAGAATTTTACAAAAAGCGTGCAAATGTTATCTTAATGTTAAGTTTTAACATAAGTATTGTTGTTTGGTTTCGAATATAACCCTTTATATCAGTAATATAATCGATTAATTTAAAATCATTCTAAAGTTTAAACTTTTACATCATTTTCTTAAAAAAGTTAATTTTGTAGAAACAAAATAATAATGATTAAAACTATAATTTTCGATATGGACGGCGTAATTGTCGATACAGAACCAGTACATAAATATGCTTATTTCGAACATTATAAAGAACTAAATATTCCGGTTACGGAAGAATTATTTGCTACATTTACAGGACAATCGACAAAAAATGTTTACCAAATTTTGAAAGATAAATTTGATTTAAAGGAAGAAGTGAACGATTTAGTTTTGAGAAAACGTACGATTTTTAATGAAGCTTTCGACACAAAACCAGATTTATATTTAATTGATGGCGTAGAGAAGTTGATTAAAGATTTATACAATAATGGAATGGAATTGATTTTGGCATCTTCGGCTTCAAAATCGACAATTGACCGTGTTTTTAATCGTTTTGAGTTAAATCAATATTTTACGCATAAAGTTTCTGGCGAAAACTTTCCACAATCAAAACCAGATCCAGCCATTTTTCTGCATGCCGCTGATTTAGCAAAGTCCGAACATAGCGAATGTATTGTTATCGAAGATAGTAAAAATGGAGTAGAAGCGGCTTTACGAGCAAGTTTGTATTGTTTGGGTTACAAAAGTGTAAATTCGAAACAACAAGATATTTCAAAAGCAAATTGTATTGTTGATGATTTTAATGCAATTGATGCGAATTTTATCAAAGAATTAAATTAACAATTTAAGATTAATCAATAATCCTAAATTGTTTCATTAAGAAAATGGCATTCATCATTTTGGTTGTGCCTTTTCTTAATTTATAATCCGAATAATAATTGTTGTCCACGTTTTTTAATTCGAAACAATAATTAATAATATGATCAGGGTTTTCACTTTCCATTTTCGTTAATTCTAAATCGTGAGTTGCGATAAAGCCAATCAATTTTGTAGGAGATTTGATTAGTTTTTCTAAAAATTTTTGCGAACCAATCAGTTTATCTTCCGAATTTGTTCCTTTTAAAATTTCATCTAAAATGATGATTTGTGGTTGATTATTTTCTAAACGTTCAATCAAAATTTTTAATTTGTTAATCTCATTTTTGAAATAAGAATCGCCAGAAGACAGATTATCAACCGTTCTGATACTTGTAAATAAATCCATTGGGTAAAAAGACATTTTTTCAGCACTCACTTTTGCACCATTCATTGCCAAAACCAAATTTGTTCCAACTGTTCTCAAAAAAGTACTTTTTCCGGCCATATTTGCACCTGTAATAATCGCAATATTGTTTGGAAGATTGGTTTCAAAATCATTTTTCACAACTGTTTTTTCATCTAATAAAGGATGAAAACCATTCGTGATTTTTAACGCAAAAGGTTCATCTACAATTTCTGGAAAAGTAAACGTTTTGTATTTATCATTAAACAAAGCAAATGACACAAAAGCCTCTAATTTCGCCAATTCATCTAACCAAGGTTTGATTTGATGAACCGTTTTTTGTACTTCATTTTCAAATTTGATCGAATAATGTAATCGCCACAAGAAAAATGTATTCAACACAAAGCCTACAAGCGGGAAATTTGCTGCATCTAAAGTTTCTTTTGTTGAAGAAATTGTCTTGATTAAATCCGATGATTTGAAAGGATTTACAAATGTATTTTGAATTTCAACATTTAGTTTTGATTCAAATTTTTCTTCTTCAATATGTCGAAAAACTTCATATAAATTATCCAATTCATCTGCTTTCATTGTCGTATAAGCTGCTATTCGTCGAAGTTGTTGTTTATAAAACATGGAAATTGCATTCGAAATAATAACTGCGCCTAGAATCCAATAAAAAACAATTTCTTTCGGAAAACTAATAATTGCTAAAGCGATAAAACATAAAATATTCAGAACAGAAAAGATGAGTGGAAGTAATTTTATTGAATTAGTATTGAATACACGATTTTCGAACACAAAAATTGAAGATTGATTCATGTTTAATCGCTTTGTAAATGTCAAAAATGTCACTATCCAATTTCTTTTTTCAGCCAATTCTGTAAATGCATTTTGTCTATCAATAATTTCTGATTTGTCTAAAATCAAATTCGATAAAAAATGTTTCAACTGTAAATTTCCAATTCGAGTTTGCGTTTTATTGATCCGATTGAAGATTGAATTTCCTTCCAAAATATCTAAATCTTTGTTGTAAACATTATTGAACTGAGAATTATCTTCAACAAATGGATCGATAGAATCATCAGATTTTATTTGATTAATAATTTCTAAAGCTTGAATTGAATAATTGAGTTCCGAAGAAATTTTAGAAGTTTTAACCACTAAAACGATGAAAACTATAAATAAAATAGAAGAAATAATCAAATATAAATTGTTGCTCGACGTGACGTAAAGCAAGAAAAATACAACCGAAATAATAAATGTAACAAGCCTGATATTGCTGATTTTATTCTTTTTTGACTTTAAAAGATTAAAATCATTTTGTAGTTTTTCTTCAATTTTCAGATAGTTTTCCATTCTTAATTTTATTTCTGATTAAAGGTAGTGGTATAAATAATAAAAGAGCGAAATTTCCGCTCTTTTAAATTGTTGTTTATATAATTGTGTGAATTACAACACTTTTATTTCGAATACTTTTTCATCATTCAAATAACCTTCTAACGTATCTTTTGAATTGATTTTAGAAACTCCCGCTGGCGTTCCAGTAAAAATTAAATCGCCTTTTTTCAAGGTAAAATATTTAGAACATTCCGCAATTAACGTATTGATATGAAAAATCATATCTTTTGAATTTCCTGTTTGTACATTTTCTCCATTTCGATCTAATTTGAATGTAAGATTTTCTAAATCAAAATTTTCTTTTGGATAGAAATCCGAAGCAAATGCAGAACCATCAAAAGCTTTCGCAATTTCCCAAGGAAAACGCTTTTCTTTCAATTCTTGTTGTACATCGCGCGCTGTAAAATCAATTCCTAAACCGATTTCTGAAAAATAACGATCTGCAAATTGAGGTTGAATCATTTTTCCAACTCGATCAATTTTAATTACAATTTCCGTTTCAAAATGAACTTCTTTCGTAAAACTTGGAATAACAAAAGGAAAACCCTTTCTTAAAATGGCCGAATCTGGTTTCATAAAAAACATAGGCGATTCTGGAATTGGATTATCTAATTCTTTTGCATGTTCGACGTAATTTCGTCCGACACAAATAATTTTCATCGCTTAAAAACCGTTTTGTAATTTGATTCGAGTAAAAACTTTCTTTGTATATAAAGGAAAATCGGCATTCTGAATCCACGCATAATAACCTGGATCTTTCGCAAAGATATCCGTCACAACTTGTCCTTTATACTTGCCAAACGAAATAATTTCTTGGTCTTTATCATTGTACTGAATAAATCCAGCTAAATCAGCCGTTTTGCGTTGAGAAGAAAATTCGCTCAAAAATTTATTGTCATTTTCAAGCTCGTCATATTTCTCGATTTGCGCCATCAAAACTTCGTAAGTCGCAATTGTATCAGCTTCCGCAGAATGTGCATCAATCAAATCTTTATCGCAATAATACTTATAAGCAGCGCTTAAATTGCGAGGTTCCATTTTATGATAAATCACTTGCACATCAATTGGACGATGTTTTGATAAATCAAAATCAAAACCATTACGTAATAATTCTTCTGCTAAAAGTGGAATATCAAAACGATTTGAATTATATCCTGCCAAATCAGAATCTTTAATCATTTCCATAATCGCAGGGGCAAGTTCTTTGAAAGAAGGCGCATCGGCAACATCTTCGTCAGAAATTCCGTGGATTAAAGTTGTTTCTGGTGGAATTGGAATTCCAGGATTAACTTTCCAAGTTTTTACTTCTTTTGAACCGTCTGTCAAAGCTTTCACGATAGAGATTTCAACAATACGGTCTTTTGAAACATTAGTTCCAGTTGTTTCTAAATCAAAGAAACAGATATTTTTAGTTAATTTCATTTTGTAATTTCTTTTCTAAAAATGATTGAGATAAGGATGTACAATAAGATGATTAGCGGAATTGCAGCAACTTGCAACCAAGCCACTAAACCTAATGTAATGATTAAGAAAATATATTTATAATAATTTTCTGCCCAACTCAATCCTTTAAATTTTAAGGCAAATAATGGTAAATCGACAATTAATAAAACACTAAATACAATAGAAACGGCAATTAATAAATACGGATCAACAGATGGATTTATAATTTGTCCATTATTGTAATAGATAGAAAATAATGAGAAAATAAATAAGGTATTTGATGGTGTTGCCAAACCTTTGAAATACGTTGCTTGATCTTCATCTAAATTAAATTTTGCTAATCGTAACGCCGAAAAAGCAGGAACTAAAAAAGCAAATAATGAAATTGCAGCAATTTTTAAATTCTCATTTTCATAAATAAAATCAGTTGAAAAATGATTAAACATCGAAAATAACATCAATCCTGGTACAACACCAAACGAAATACAATCTGCCAAAGAATCCAATTCTTTTCCAATCGGGCTACCAATATTCATTAGTCGTGCAACCATTCCGTCCAAAAAATCAGCAACTAATGAAATCAACATCAAAACCATCACAATTGTAACTGTGGTAGTTGTGATTTGAGCATTGCTCGAAATCATGAAAATGGCTGATAATACACCACATGAAAGATTAAGTAGTGTTAGAAAATTTGGAATTGTAAATAATTTCATAAATGAATTTTTCATCACAAAAGTACAAACAAAAATTAATCTGAATCCTTTTTAAACACAATAAAACCACTATTTTTGAGTTTTTATATTCGTAATTCATCAATTTTGAAAAAGACATTCCTTATATTATCTGTTCTGGCAAGTCAATTTGCTTTTTCTCAAACCACACGCAAATATTCGAACGAGTTTTTGAATATTGGTGCAGATGCGCGCTCGTTTGCAATGGGTAATGCGGTTGTGGCGAATATTGGAAATGCAAATGCGGCTTATTGGAATCCTGCTGGATTAACGGAAATCACTTACGATTGGGAAGCTGCGGCGATGCATGCTGAATATTTTCAGTCAATTGCGAAATTTGATTATGCAGCGGTTGCAATTCCGTTGAGAGAAAGTAATTCTACGATTGCATTTTCGCTTACGCGTTTTGGTGTTGATGATATTCTGAATACGACAGAATTAATTGATAATCAAGGAAATATTAATTACGATAAAATCTCTAAATTTTCTACAGCAGATTATGCTTTGACGATGTCTTATGCAGGAAATGTGTTCAACAATAAAGATATTCAGTTTGGTGCAAATGCTAAAATCGTTTATCGACATATTGGGAAATTTGCGCAAGGATTTGGTTTCGGTTTAGATCTTGGTTTGCAATATCGTACCGATAATAAAATGTATTTTGGTTTGATGGCGCGCGATATTACAACAACTTTCAATGCGTGGAGTATCAATAAACAAAAGGTAAAAGAAATCACGATTGACGAACCAAATAATGAAGGTGAGCCAACAATTTTGAATGATTTACCTGGAGAGAATATCGAATTAACAATGCCTAAATTGCAATTTGGAGTTGGAAAGCGTTTTGATTTTAATGAACGAGTTTCGTTATTGGGAGAGGTTGATATAAATATCGAATTTCAACAAACGAATGCCGCAATTTCTGGAAAAGGATTTTCGATTTCGCCACAAGTTGGTCTTGAATTAGGTTATGATGACATGGTTTTTGTACGTGGAGGATTGAACAATTTACAGAAGATTTCGCAATTTGATGGAAAAGATAAAACTCAAATTCAGCCAAATGTTGGGGTAGGTTTCAAATACAAAGGAATCTCGATTGATTATGCTTTGACAAACTTTGGAGACAGCGGTTTGGGATTGTATTCTAACATTTTTTCTGTTCGTTTCGAGATGGATAAGTGGAGATAATTCACTGAAATTAGTGAAATAGGTTTGGTTATTTTTTATTATTTTTAATCCATAACCTAAATCTACTATTTTGAGTCAACCAGAACTTATAGAACAACATAGTTTTTCAAAAAGTCTTATTTTTAAATTAAAATCTACTTTTTTAATTGGTCTTCGTGGGCTGAAAATATTCAAGATAATCCTACAAAATTTCAATTTGATTCAAAATTAATTGATCAACCGATTGTTGCATTTTCTGAAAGTGAACTTTGGAATCGAAATGACAAAAAAGAAAATTGGATTTTAACAGCTGGTAAAATTCAAAATCTTCGAATTGCTTCTCAAAAAATTAATGGTTTAGAAATTAAAGCCAACGAAACATTTAGCTTTTGGAAACATATTGGTAATCCAAATTATGGTCAAGGTTATGTGGTTGGTCGAGAAATAAAGGAAGGTTGCATTGTACCAACGATTGCTGGAGGTTTGTGCCAATTATCTAATGCGTTGTATGATGCGGCTTTGAACGCAAATTTCGAAATTATTGAGCGTCATAAACATACCAAAATCATACAAGGTTCGTTGGCGGAAAAGGATCGCGATGCGACTGTAAAATGGAATTATATTGATTTACGTTTTCGTTCGGCTTATGATTTTAGAATCGAAACTGAATTAACTTCTACTCATTTAATTGTTCGCTATAAAAGTCAAAATAAAGATTTAAAATTATCAGAAAATATTGATAGTAAATTGGCTTTCAATTTTTTAAATGATTGTTATTCGTGTGGAAACGATAGTTGTCATCAACATGAAGATCAATCACATAAAAATCAACATATTAAAACGACGACTTATATTTTGGATGAAAAATGGCCAGAATATGATGCATATATTTCGAAAAATATAAATGAGAATGATCGTTTTATATTTTCGATGAAAAAGAATTTTTTCGTCAAAACGAATCGCTATAATTGGAGTTTTTCTTCTCATAAAGATAGCAAGACAACTTTATTTTCTGGAATTTATAGAGCTTTGAAATTACGATTTTCCAAAAATAAAAATCCATTCGAACTATCATTACAACTAGATGAAAAAATAGCAAATTCTGCTTCAAAATTAATTCCAATCGAAAGTACTCATTTAGTTATTAGTCAAAATTTATTGCCCTTTATTTATAAAAACGGAATGTTAGGCGGAAGAACTT
>NZ_DLJR01000055.1:46454-46691 GCF_002484365.1 Empedobacter sp. UBA7611 | reverse complement strand
CCAACTTTTGATACTGATCCAATTTTTGCGTAGTCCCCAACTTTTGATACTGATCCATAAGATGTGCTACTTGAATAGTTAAAACAAAAAAAACTCCTTTCAATTTCTTGAAAGGAGTTTTGTTGTGGTCCCTACTGGATTCGAACCAGTGACCCCCTGCTTGTAAGGCAGGTGCTCTGAACCAACTGAGCTAAGAGACCTTATTTAGAATTTTATTTAAAAGACTTTCTATTGTCT
>NZ_DLJR01000055.1:0-46214 GCF_002484365.1 Empedobacter sp. UBA7611 | reverse complement strand
TGTTTTTGAATAATCCAAATAGTTAAAATGAAAAAAATTAAATAAAATTTAATGTTAGGACTTAACTCTTTTCATTTCAAAGAAATAATTTTTTAGATTTTAAAAAGAAATATTCGTCTTTTTCTTTTTTTCTTCAATTTTAACGCCTTTAAATAGGTAAATAATCCCAATAAATGAGATCGAAATGGTGATGATAGAGAAAATAAATGCAGCACTTGTAGCTAAAGTTTCATCAAAATTGAATCGATGTGCAGCATACATAAACACTGCTTCTCTTATTCCAAATCCACTAAATGAGATAATCGATAAAATTCCTGATACTAAAAAGATCAATAAATATATACTGAAATTGTCTGGATGAATATTCAATCCTTCCAAAACAAAATACAACATACCAACTTGTATCAATTGTAATACAATCGAATAAATCATCGAGTTGTAAAAAGTTCTTTTATGAATAGGGAAAATGATTCCTAAAATAAATGGAACAGCTACAAAACCAACCAATGAAAAGATTAAAGAACCATATTGTATCCAAGGGTAATCTGTCAAATTTGAGAAAAATATTAGAAAAATGATGATTAACAACATTGCGCAAAGTCCAATAATTTTGTCAAGAAAAACCGCCTGCGAAATTTCTTTTAGACTGATTTTATAGTTTTTATTCAACACATAAACTTTGTATGCATCGCCACCAATTCCACCTGGAACAAAGGTATTGTAAAACATTCCTAAAAAATACAAACGTGCATTTGATTTATATGATAAATCAAGATTGATGTCCCGAAAATAATAGTCTAAACGAAAAACAGACAATGCTTGCGAAAGTACATAAAGGATAACAGCAATAAAAATATACGCCCAATTCGCATTTTTGTAATGACTGAAAATATCAAAAATATGTAGTTTAACAAAGAAGATATAATAGATTAACGCAATACTAATCGTTAATTTAATTCCTGTTATAATATATTTTTTAGTTTTTGGATTCAATTGAAATCTTTTGATAATTAACGCACAAATTTAGAGAATCTTCTAGTAACCATTCAAAAAATTATTTATCTACCAATATTTGTCTGATATTACGTAGTTTTGCGTTTAAATTAATCGAATCATGCAATCAAAAGTTATTGTAATTACAGGTTCTTCTTCGGGGGTAGGATTGACTTTGGCAAATTATTTTCACGATAAAGGACATCAAGTTTATGGTTTATCAAGAACAGCTAAAGGTCAAGAAAAATTTAAACATATTGCGACAGATGTTTCGGATAAAGAAAATGTAAAACGTAGTTTTCAGCAGATTTTTTCGGAAACAAATAACCAAATTGATGTGTTGATTAACAATGCCGGAATTGGAATGTTAGGCGCTGTGGAAGATGCTTCGAAAGCTGATATCGAGAAATTATTGGACGTTAATGTATACGGACCAATTTATACAATGCAAGAGGTTTTGCCTACAATGCGTGCGCAAAAAAACGGTTATATCCTAAATGTTTCGTCGATTGCGAGTAACAATGGTTTACCGTTTAGAGGTTATTATTCAGCTTCGAAAGCGATGATTGATCGTTTGGTTGAATCGGCTCGTTTGGAAAATCGTCACACAGGAGTAGAAATTGCTACGTTGAATTTTGGAGATATCAAAACCAATATTGCAGAAGGTCGTGTGAAAACTTTTGTGTCAAAATTTTATCAAAAAAGATATGATGCAATGGTTGCTGATATCGATCACGAAGTGCAAGATGGTACGCCAACAGAAGATTTGATTCCGATTATTGAAAATATTTTGGCTCAGAAGAATTTGAAACCACATTATTATATTGGAAAATCGATGCAGAAATTTTCGGTAATCTTGAAAAATATTTTACCTCAAAAAATGTTCGAAAATATTATTGCAAAATATTCAAAATTAGATTAATAGATGGAAAAGGTTATTTGGCATTATAAATCTTTTGACGATTTAACATCGAAAGAGCTATATAAAATAGTGCAATTGCGTAACGAAGTTTTTGTGATTGAACAAAATTGTATTTACCAAGATTGCGATGATAAGGATTTGGTTTGTGGACATCTTTGGGCAACGATTGGCGATGAGGTTGCAGCGTATTCTCGAATTGTTCCGAAAGGAACTTCATACGAAAACGAAGCTTCAATTGGTCGTGTAATTTCGAATCAAAAGTTTCGTCGTTATGGATTAGGGAAACAATTGATGAAAAATTCGGTTCAAATAATTGAAAATCAATTTAAAACGTCTTCAATCCGAATTTCTGCTCAATCTTATTTGAAAGAATTTTATTCTTCGTTTGGCTTCGAGCAAGTTTCGGAAGAATATTTAGAAGACGATATTCCGCATATCGAAATGTTGAGAAAATGAAATTTCTAAAATACTTTTTCATAACGCTATTTTCAGCTTTCATTGCATTGGTTTTGGTTGATGTTTATTATTCGAATCAACTCAAAAAGATGGCTTTGTTTAGCGGAGAAGTGCAAGAATGGAATCAAATAAGAGAAGGAAAAACGAATGTTGAATTGGCTATTTTTGGTTCTTCGAGAGCGTTTATTCAAATTAATCCGAATATTTTAGAACAAGATTTAAAACTGACAACGCATAATTTTGGATTAAACGGAAGTAAATTCAAAATGCAATTGTATCGTTTCAATTTGTATTTGAATCATAATCCAAAACCGAAAGTTGTTGTTTGGAATTTAGATACTTTTTCGTTTTCACACATTGATGAAGTTTTTCAACCAAATCAATATACGCCATTTATGTTATGGAATTTTAAACTTTATGGTGCATTAAAAGAATATAAAGACACGAAATTGGTTGATTTTATTGTACCGCTTTATCGTTACAGAGATCAAACGTATTGGAAAGATCAAATTGTAAGGGCTAAGAAAGAAAAATTGCATAAAGACGGACTTTTTCGTGATGATGGTTTCAAATCATATAACCGAAAATGGAATGTTGATTGGGAAAAAATGAAAAAGAAAAACTCTGATTTTGACTTCTCAGATTATACTTTATTAGAAGAATTAATTGCAAAATGTGAGCAAGAAAATATTCAGCTTATTTTTACAATTGCACCCGAATTTTACAAAGGTCAAGATTATATGTTGAATCGAGAAGAAGTGATTAATCGTTATCAAACAACATTACAAAAGCATCATCTTCCGTTATTAGATTATTCGACTGATTCGATTAGTTTTGATCAAAAATATTTCTACAACACAACGCACATGAATTACGAAGGTGCGGATGCTTTTACAAAAGAATTAGCAAAAGATTTGAAAAAATATATAAAATAAAAAATCTCGTAAACCAAATGGTTTACGAGATTTTTAGTTATTGTTGAAGTAATGTTTAATCTAAATTACTTCAACTTCTTTTTCTTTTTTCTGTGTTAAATAAACGCCTGATAAAATCATTCCGAATCCAAATAAATGGATCCATGAGATTTTTTCTCCAACTAAAAATCCCCAAAAAACAGAAACTACAGGCATTAAATAAGTCACCATTGAGGCAAACATCGAACCTGTAGATTGTATCAATCTGTAAAACAATATCATAGCTAAAGCTGTTCCTAAGAGCCCTAAAATAGCAACAAAGCTTAAACTTTTTAATTGTTGTTCTGTTCCTTCGAATACATCAAAAAATCCTGAAATAATTAAAATTAGTACTGAAGGTAATAACCAAATTGTAAACAAAGCTGATGATAATTGAAATGAAGGTACGTCGTTTAAATAGCGTGTTAAG
Organism: Empedobacter sp. UBA7611; assembly: GCF_002484365.1. Taxonomy (NCBI): domain Bacteria; kingdom Pseudomonadati; phylum Bacteroidota; class Flavobacteriia; order Flavobacteriales; family Weeksellaceae; genus Empedobacter; species Empedobacter sp. UBA7611. The sequence goes on along the minus strand of NZ_DLJR01000055.1, from coordinate 42,460 downwards.
ATTAAACTATTCATTCCATAAAGCGCGGTTGCTAATACAATTAATAAGCAATGTAAAAGGCTATTTTCGCCAGAAAAACCATCGCCACCAATTAATAAAACAGCTCCAATAAATCCGATTATTGCTCCCAAAACTTGATTTTTAGTTCCTTTGATATTGAAAAATAAAGCGCCAAAAAGTAAAATAAATAATGGAACTAAAGAGTCTAAAATGCCAGCCATTGAACTCGAAACGTGTGTTTGTGCCATTGGAAATAAAAACATTGGAATGAAATTTCCGCAGAAACCAGCCAATGCAACGTATTTTAATTTGTTTTTCGGAATTTTAAATAGACTTGGAATTCCCCAAATTGCCAAAATTCCTCCAGCAATTGTTAGTCGTAATGCTCCAACTTGATATGGCGTGTATGCGACCAATCCTTGCTTGATGAGAATAAACGAGCTTCCCCAAGTTAGCGCTAAAACGCCTAGGATGATCCAATGTTTTAGTTCGATTTTCATTTTTCTAAGTTTGCGCAAAGATGCACATTTCAGATGATTTTATTGAGCTGTTATTTACAAAAACAATCTGTTGTATGGTCATTTACCATTCCAGTCGCCTGCATATGTGCATAAATAGTGGTTGAACCAAAGAATTTGAAGCCACGTTTTTTTAAATCTTTTGCAATTTGATCTGAAATTTCGGTTGTTGCAGGAACTTCTTTTATAGAATTCCAATTATTTATAATCGGTTTGTAATCAACGTATTTCCATATAAAATCGGAAAAGGAGCCAAATTCTTTTTGAATTTCTATAAACAATTTTGCATTATTAATTGCTGCCGAAATTTTTCCTCGATGACGAATAATACCTTCATTTTGGACTAATTCATCAATTTTAGCTTCATCAAATTTGGCTACTTTCTCTACATTAAAATCAGCAAAAGCTTTTCTAAAATTTTCTCTCTTTTTCAGAATTGTGAACCAACTTAATCCTGCTTGAAAAGATTCGAGAATCAAAAATTCGAATAAAATTTTATCATCTTTTACAGGTTTTCCCCATTCGTTATCGTGATAATCGATATAATCTTGGTCTTTGTTTACCCAAGCGCAACGTGTTTTTTTCATGGTTTTTTATTGTAAATTCTAAATATTTTTATAAGCCTCTTCAACCGAATAAACGGGTAATTGACACGTATAATTTTCGCAAATATGAATGGAAGTTTTATTTTTGATGAATCGGTTTTGAGTGATTTCTAAATTCTCGGTTTTTGAAGCAACAAAAATTGCATTTGGGACATAACATTGTTGAATTTGTTTCGAGAATTTTAATGCATTTTCGCCAATGATTACAATTTCTTTGAATGGATAAGCGAAATTTAGATACAACTGAATCCAATTTGCAAAACCAGTTGGATAATCGTGAATTTTTTCTTCGATATTGGTTAACATTTGTTTTGCTTGTTCAATGTATTTTTCTTGATTGAGAATCTTCCCTAATTTGAACAAATTATTTGCCATGACCGAATTTGAAGATGAAATAACATTGTCATAAATTTCAAATGTTTCATTAACCAAAGGCGTGTCGTAATGTGATTTATACGCAAACATTTTATTATTGTGATTATAAAATTGATTAAAAACTTCTTCTGTTAAGGTTTGAGTAGTTTCTAAATAATGCATCTCCGAAGTGACTTCATAAAGCTTAATTAACGCTTCAATCATTAAGGCATAATCATCCAAAAATCCGGGAATTGTAGTTTGGTTGTCTTTATAATTTCTGAACAAAATTTCACCATTCCATTGATTTTCTAAAATAAAATTGGTTGCATTTTTTGCTAAATCAAGATATTCATCATTTTCAAAAGTGATAAATGCATCACACAAACTTTTTATGGTTAAAGCATTCCAAGAAGTTAAAACTTTTTCGTCGCGATGAGGTTTTATGCGCTGTTCACGAATTGGATTAAGAATTTTTTTCCATTGAGAAATTTTGGTTTGAAGTTCTGTTGTTTTAATGTTCTGCTTCGTAGCAAAATCTTCGTCATCTGTCAATCGCATTAAAATATTATTACCATGTTCCCATTCTCCAAATTCATTAACATTGTAATATTGCTGAAATAAGTCAAAATCATTTTTCAAAATTGTTTTCAATTCATCCGATTTCCAAACATAATATTTTCCTTCTTCACCTTCAGAATCAGCATCAATAGCAGCATAAAAAACACTTTCAGGCGAAAGCATTTCATCTTTCAACCAATTAATTGTTTCTTCTACAACTGTTTTATATTCTTCTTCTCCAAAAACTTTATATGCATTTGAATAAAGCGAAAGTAATTGCCCATTATCGTAAAGCATTTTTTCGAAATGAGGAACTTTCCAATATGGATCAACTGAATAGCGCGAAAAACCACCTTTTAGTTGGTCGTAAATTCCACCAAAAGCCATTCTATCCAATGTTATTTTTGTTTGAATCAAACAATTTTCATTTTTTGTTTGTGTACCATATCGCAAAATGGTTTCCCAGGCATTTGGTAACATAAACTTTGGTGCACGATTAAAACCTCCCCATTCATCATCAAATTGTTGTTGCCAAAATTCAAATGTTTCATCAATTTTAGAAGTCGAAAATGTTTTTTCAGATTTTAATTCGATCGTTTCCATTTTATTCAGGCCATCAGCAATAGAGTTGACATATTCCATTGTTTTTGGTTGATTGTGATGATATAAATGGTTGATATTTTCTAATAATTCAATCCATTGAACTTTCGGGAAATAAGTTCCGCCATAAAAAGGGCGACCATCAGGTAAAGCAAAAACATTGAGTGGCCAACCGCCAGATTGATGAATTAATTGTGAGACATTCATATACAAAGCGTCTAAATCAGGACGTTCTTCACGATCAATTTTAATACAAACAAAATTCTCATTCATCACTTTTGCAACTTCATCGTCTTCAAAAGACTGATGTTCCATCACATGACACCAGTGACAAGCAGAATATCCAATTGAAATAAGCAAAGGTTTGTTGACTTTTTTTGCATGATTCAAAACTTCGTCACTCCAACTTTGCCACCAAACAGGATTGTTTTGGTGTTGTTTCAAATACGGACTTGTCGCTGATTTTAGATTATTTTGTTGAAAATTCATGATTCTTGTTTAGAAATTTAAAGTTCGTACAATTTTTGTGGATGAAAAATTATATTTTCGATAAAAATTAAAACACATGAACATTTACGAATACATTTCTATTGGCGCATATATGGCTCTGATGATTGGAATCGGGATTTATTCCTACCGAAAATCAACAAGTAATTCCGAAGATTTTTTGATTGGAGGAAGGAAAATGGGAGCGGCTGTAACGGCGCTTTCTGCTGGTGCTGCTGATATGAGTGGTTGGTTGTTAATGGGCGTTCCAGGAGCAATGTATTTTACAGGTTTGTCGAGTGCTTGGATTGCAATTGGATTGACAACAGGATGTTTTTTGAACTATATTTTTGTCGCACCGCGATTACGAATCTATACAGAAATCGCTCAAAATTCGATTACACTACCCGTATTTTTTGAAAATCGTTTCAAAGATAAATCTCGTTTATTGCGAATTGTATCTTCAATATTAATCTTAGTCTTTTTTACATTATATACATCTGCTGGAATGGTTTCTGGAGGGAAATTGTTTGAATCTGCTTTTGGATTAGATTATATGACAGGACTTTGGATGACAAGTTTTGTAGTTGTATTGTATACTTTTTTAGGAGGTTTTTTAGCTGTAAGTTTAACTGATTTCGTACAAGGAACTATCATGGTTTTGGCTTTGGTTATTGTTCCGATTGTAGCGATTTCTGAAATTGGCGGAGTTGGAGAAACTTTTTCATTGATTAATGATAAAGGTGATAAGTATTTAGATTTATTCAAAGGGACAACAACAATTAGTATTTTATCGTTGATGGCATGGGGATTAGGATATTGTGGACAACCACATATTTTAGTACGTTTTATGGCAATTGGTAATCCGAAAGATTTAGCAAAAGCAAGAAACATTGGGATTACTTGGATGATCTTTACAGTGGGTGGAGCTCTTTTAGTTGGATTAGTTGGGATTGCTTATTTGATGAAATTTGATCAAACAACTATGCTGAAATTTGATGGTTCTAAAACAGAAGCAGAAACGATATTCATTTATTTTTCTCGTGTTTTATTTCATCCATTAGTTGGAGGATTTTTATTATCAGCAATTTTAGCTGCAGTAATGAGTACAATTTCTTCACAATTATTAGTAACATCAAGTTCGTTAACAGAAGATATTTACAAGGCATTTTTGAACAAAAAAGCCTCTCCGAAACAATTGTTAACAGCAAGTCGTTTATCGGTTTTAATTGTAGCAGTTATAGCAGTATTATTGTCCTTAACACCTAAAGATTCTATTTTAAACTTAGTTGGAAATGCTTGGGCAGGATTTGGATCTGCATTTGGACCAGTGATTGTTTTCTCACTTTTCTGGAAAAAAACCTCTTGGCAAGGTGCATTGGCTGGAATGTTAACAGGAGGAATTGTTGTTTTAGCTTGGGTTTATGCAAATCATGATTACAAAGATTGGTATGAAATGATTCCAGGATTTATTTCTTCAGTTATTGCAATTTATGTAGTTTCATTATTGACTCAAAAACCGAATCAAGAGATTGATAAAGAATTTGATGAAATGAAAGCTGTTTTGAAAGAGAATTAATTAATCCAAATAATAATATAAAAAAAAGGTAGGCATTTGTCTACCTTTTTTATTGCTGAAAATTCTGAATTTATTATTCAAAAGTTAAATCTCAAAACTTCAACAATTGTTGATAAGTTTCACTTATAGAGAATAAGGTCAAAAGAGAGATTTGTTTGTATATTTGTAAAGTTTGATTAAAAAATTAGTCAAAATTAAATCAATTTATACGAAAAGATGAACGATATTATTCAATTACTGCCAGATCATGTAGCCAATCAAATTGCCGCAGGAGAAGTTGTACAACGACCAGCTTCTGTCATAAAAGAATTGATTGAAAATGCTGTGGATTCAGGCGCGACTTCTATTCAGGTGATTGTAAAAGATGCTGGAAGAAGTTTGATTCAAGTGATTGATAATGGTTCGGGAATGAGTGTGACAGATGTCCGAATGGCTTTTGAACGTCATGCGACTTCAAAAATCAGAAAGACAGAGGATATTTATAATATTCATACAAAAGGTTTTCGTGGAGAGGCTTTGGCATCGATTGCTGCTGTTGCGCAAGTAGAAACGAAAACGCGTCGAGAAGATGATGAGGTTGGTTCGCAATTGGTGATTGAAGGTGGAGAAGTTCGCAATCAAGATCCTGTTGTTTGTCCAGTTGGAACGTCTATTTCGGTCAAAAATCTTTTCTATAATGTGCCTGCTCGTCGTAATTTCTTAAAATCTAATCAGGTTGAATTTCGTCATATTCAAGATGAGTTTCAACGTGTTTCGATGGCGCACGAAAACATTAGTTTCTTTTTACATCACAATGATGCAGAGGTTTATCATTTGAAAGCCGGAAATCTGAAACAACGTATTGCTCAAATTTTCGGAAAAAAATTAAGTTCACAAATTATATCCGTTGAAGAAGATACAGAAATTGTAAAAGTGAAAGGTTTTGTGGGGAAACCAGATGCTGCAAAAAAATCGCGTGGCGAACAATTTTTCTTTGTGAATAATCGCTTTATTCGTAGTGGATATTTGCATAATGCAATCGTAGATGCTTTTGAGAGTTTGTTGCCAACGGGGTATAGTCCTTCTTATTTTTTGTATTTAGAAATTGATCCGTCAAAAATTGATATTAACATTCATCCAACTAAAACAGAAATTAAATTTGAGGATGAAGCATTGATTTTTACTATTCTTAGAGCTGCTGTAAAACACGCTTTGGGACAATTTAATGTAATTCCTTCGTTGGATTTTGAACAAGATCCAAACTGGGCATTTATTCCATCTGCGACGGAAGATACAGAAATTAAAATGCCAGAAATTACGGTTGATTCTAGTTTTAACCCTTTCGAGCATCAACAAACAAGAGCGCCGAAACCGTCTGATATTCGTGCGAATATGGATTTTTATAAAGATGCTGTTGAGTTAGAAATCGAAAATAATCATGCGCATCAATTATTTGAATCTGAAGATTTTCATGATAGTTTTGAAGTAATTCAATGGATGAATCAATATTTGGTTGTTGAATATCGTGGCGAATTGTTAATCATCGATCAACATCGCGCGCATCAAAAAATATTATTCGAAAAATTTATACATTCAAATAATGGAAGTGCTTTGGTACAACAAATGCTTTTCCCGATTGAGTTGGAACTTTCGCCAAATGATCGTCAGAAATTAATCAATGTAGAGCATCAATTGTTGAGTTTTGGTTTTGATATTTCGTTGGATGAAGAAGCAATACAGATTAATGCGATTCCTGTTGATGTGCAACAAGAGGATGTAGTGTCTGTTTTTATGGATTTTATCGAGGAATTAGAATACCAAGAATCAATTGAATTAGAAAATACGTTTGCAAAAATTTTAGCAAAAAATGCGGCTGTTAAAAAAGGAGTTTCATTAAAATCTGAACAAATGCAAACTTTGGTTGAAGAATTGTTAAGACTACCAAATCCGAATTATACGCCATACGGACGCCCAATTTTTGTGCAGATGAATACGGCTGATATCAAAAAAACATTACAATAAACGAATGAGACAATCTATACCACCGATTACAAAGAATTTACTTATTATAAACGGTTTGTTCTTTCTAGCGACTTTTGTTTTTAGCACAAAAGGAATCGATTTGAGAGTGATTTTAGGTGCTTTTTATCCAGAATCTCCCAACTTCAAATTTTGGCAAATTTTGACGCATATGTTTATGCATGCCGATTTTTCACATATTTTGTTTAACATGTTTGCATTGTGGATGTTTGGTTCTGTGGTTGAACAAACTTTTGGACCAAAAAAATTCTTGACGCTTTATTTGTTAGCTGGTTTAGGAGGTTTTATATTGTTTAATGCAGTTAATTACTTTCAAATAGAGCAGTTAAAAGATGCTGTTCAAACGCAAGGAATAGGTTTTAGTCAAATTTATGAAGCTGCAAAATTAAATATGCAAGGTGGATATCATACGAATTCAATTATTCAAAATAACCAAGCTGCGTCAGAACTTTTGACAAATTATGTAACACCAATGGTTGGTGCTTCTGGTGCTATTTATGGTTTGTTATTGGCTTTCGCGGTTTTATATCCAGACGAAAAATTAATGTTAATCTTTTTCCCAGTTCCTGTAAAAGCAAAATATTTTATTCCAATTATGGTATTAATTGAGTTTTATATGGGATATCAAAACATTGGAAATGTAGCTCACTTTGCACATTTAGGAGGTGGATTGATTGGCTTCTTGTTAACAAGACATTGGAAAAAGAATTTATATAGATGGAATTAAAAAATGGCAAATAATATCTTAGACGATTTAAAATTAAAATATTCATCAGGAAATAGTGCAACGAAGTTAATTTACGTTAACGTTGTGGTGTTTTTTACATTGTTAATTGTTGATTTTGTTCTTCGAACGGTAGCAAATTCTACGATTACAACAACTGGTTTGTTTGCGTTGTCATCTTTCAATGATTTGATTGTAAGACCTTGGCAAATCCTAACATATTCTTGGTTACATGGCAATCTTTTTCATTTGATAATGAATATGGTTTTGTTGTATTTCGTTGGTCAAATGTTTTTGCAACAATTTCAGAACCGAAATTTAGTTACATTCTATATTTTTGGAGGAATAGCTGGTGGAATTTTCTTTTTATTGTTTCAGAATGTTTTCAATTATTCACATTTATTAGTTGGTGCTTCGGCAGCGGTTTATGCGGTGTTTTTTGCAATGATTTCGTACAATCCGAAAATGCCCGTTCGTTTGTTGTTGATTCCAACTTCATTTCCATTGTTGTATGTTGGTTATGTATTTATTGCATTCGATGTGTATAATATTATTGCCAATCAAAATGCCGGTGGTAGTATTTCGCATTTGGGAGGTGCTATTTTTGGTTATCTTTATATGAAACAATTTGAGAGAGGAAATGATTTTTTAGGTAACTTTATTTTCAAAATAGAGGAGTTATTTAAGAAAAAAGAGAAATCAACTTTCAAAACATATAAAAATACTTCTTCAACTTCTTCGCGATCAAATGTTCCGAAAGATGATTACGATTTTAATCATCAAAAAGTTGAAAAACAAAAGAAAATTGATGTAATTTTAGATAAGATTTCTCGTTCAGGTTACGAGAGTTTGTCCAAAGAAGAAAAAGACTTTCTGTTTAGAGAAGGTAGGTAAAATGAGTATAATCAGTAAGTTTAAACTAAATTATTTCAATCGTTTAGTACTAACAATTAATATCGTTTTTTTGTTAGTGGCTTATTGTGTCTATTTAAATAAAATTTTTACGCCTACAGAAATTCCATATTTTAACTTTATTTCGATTGGTTTTCCAATATTATTTGCATTTGGAGCAATGTTTTTACTGTATTGGTTACTGTTTAGCTGGCGACACTTTTTGTTAATTTTAGTTCTTTCAGCCGGATTATTTTACCCAATTTATCTTTCATATCCAATTGTACAATTCAATAAAGTTAAAGATAAAAAAGCTGATTTATCTGTATTGACATATAATGTACATGGTTTTAAAGAAGAAGGAACAAAAGAACTTTTGATTAAGAATAAGGCAGATATTATGCTGCTTCAAGAAGCGTATGAAGGTCAACAGAAAAGTCTAAAAAATAAAGAATTCAAAAATTACTATTCAGAATTTTATGGTTTATTGACAATTTATAGTAAATATCCTATTATTCAAACCAAAAAAATAACGCCTGATGATAATGATGAATTGAATGGTCTTGCCGCATATGCAGATATCGATTTAGGGAATGATACGATTCGTGTAATTAATGTTTATCTTGAACCAATGTACATTGATAAAGCGATGGTAAAAGAAATTATTCAATCCGATGATTCGAGAACTGCCGAAATTTCGAGTCGAAAAGTTGAGTTAAAATTGGTGCAAGGAATGCAAAAACATCAAAAACAGTTAGAAGCGATTATTCCATATATCACATCTTCACGTTATCCAGTTATTTTGGGAACGGATCTTAATTCGACTCCAGTTTCGTACGAATATGAGAAGTTAAAAAAATATCTTCACGATTCTTATATAGAAGTTGGAAAAGGAAATGCGACAACTTTTCATGGATTTAAATTTCCAATTAGAATTGATTATTTATTTCATTCTAAATTATTTAAACCTATTGAGGCACATGTTATTCGAAAAAAATTCTCGGATCATTATCCAGTAGCTGTAAAATATAAAATTTCAGAATAAATTTTTTCTATATTTATTCAATAATCAATCAAAATGAACCAGAAAGAAAGCTTTATTCAAGAGATACAAAGTCGTTATTCTTTTAAAAACGATAAAATAATTTTAGGCAAAGCCAAATTAGATGGCGAAATTGTAGAAGAAGTTGAAATTTCAGTAGCATTAAAAACAATGAATCGTCACGGATTGATTGGTGGAGCAACTGGAACAGGGAAAACAAAATCTTTGCAGATTATCGCCGAGCAACTTTCTCTGAAAGGTGTTCCAACTTTGTTGATGGATATCAAAGGAGACTTATCTGGAATTGGAGCTGCTGCAAATTCGGAAGATAAAAATGCGCAAGAAAGAATGGAGGCGCTTAATTTACCTTTTGATCCGCAAGCTTCTCCTGTCGAGTTTTTGTCTATTTCTGATGAACCAGGTGCAAAACTTCGTGCAACTGTAAGTGATTTTGGTCCAATTTTATTCAGTAAAATTTTGGAACTGAATGAAACACAAGAAAGTATTATTTCAATTATATTCAAATATTGTCAAGATCGTAATTTACCTTTGATTGATTTGGAGGATATTCGACGTGTTTTGCAATATGTGACAGATTCTGATGAAGGAAAATCTGAATTAAATTCGAATTATGGAACAATTGCGCCAGCTTCTTTGGGAGCTATTTTGCGCAAAATTGTTGCATTAGAACAGCAAGGTGCAACAAAGTTTTTTGGAGAACCAAGTTTTGATGTTCAGGATTTATTGAAAACGAAAGACGGAAAAGGAATTGTAAATATTATTCGTTTGATTGATATTCAAAATCAACCTAATTTATTTTCAACTTTTATGTTGAGTTTATTGAATAAAATTTATTCTCAATTCCCTGAATCTGGAGATTCTGATAAACCGAAATTGGTGATTTTTATTGATGAAGCACATTTGATTTTTAAGGAAGCTACGAAAGCTTTGTTGAATCAAATTGAAACAATGGTAAAATTAATTCGATCAAAAGGTGTGGGATTATATTTTGTAACGCAAGTTCCTGGAGATGTTCCTGATGCAGTTTTGAGTCAATTAGGTCTTAAAGTTCAACATGCGTTAAGAGGTTTTACTGCGAAAGATCGTAAAGAAATAACAAAAGCAATTGAGAATTATCCGACAACTACCTATTATAAAGCAAGTGAAGTAATCACTCAATTAGGGATTGGAGAGGCTTTTGTGACTGCTTTAGACGAAAAAGGTATTCCAACTCCTTTGGCTTATACATATATGCGAGCGCCAAATTCGAGAATGGATATCTTGACTTCAAATGAAATCGATACGATTACCTCAAACTCAGATTTAGTGACAAAATATGCGACAGATATTGATCGTGAATCTGCAAATGAAATTTTATCACAAAAATTAGAACAACAAAAAAATATAGAGAAACCTGTTCCAAAAGCAACTTCAACAAGAAGTATTCCTAAAGAAAAAAATTGGACAGATAATCCTGTTGTGCGTGATGTAAGTCGTACTGCAACTCGAAAATTGATGGATTTTGGAATGAAAATGTTAACTAATTTTTTAAAAGGAAAAAAATAAGCACGTGTACGCGATTTTAGATATAGAAGCGACTGGCGGAAAAGTGGGGGAAGAGTCAATCATAGAGATTGCGGTGTATAAATATGATGGAAAAGAAATTGTCGATCAGTTTATATCATTAGTTAATCCCGAAAAAAAGATTGATCAATATGTACAAAGGTTAACGCATATTTCAGATAAAATGGTGTTGACAGCGCCTAAATTTCACGAAGTAGCAAAACGTATTGTTGAGATTACAGATGATTGTATTTTAGTTGGACATAATGTAATGTTTGATTATAGAATGCTAAAACAAGAGTTCGATCGTTTGGGATATAATTACGAAAAAGAATGGATTGATACTTTCGAATATAGCGAAAAATTGATTCCAGGATTACCTTCATATTCTTTAGGAAAATTATGCGAATCGCTTGGAATTGTAGTGACAGATAGACACAGGGCTTCTGGAGATGCAAGAGCGACAATTTCTTTGTTTAAATTATTGTTAGATAAAGATTCGGAAAAAATAATCACGAAGAAAACAGGTTTAAAACAACCTAAAAAAGCACATTCTAAGTATCAGAAACTGCTTGAAGGTTTACCTAATTCTATCGGGGTTTATTATTTATACAATAGCCGAAAACAACTTATTTATATTTGTCGAAGCAATAATATTGCACGATCTATTAATCAAATTTTTACATCAAAAACTTTAAAAGCTAATAAGCTGAAACGTTATACACGTTCTATAAAATTCGAAGAAACTGGAAGTGGTTTTCTTGCTGCAATTAAAGAAAATAACGAGGTCTTGAATAATCAACCAATGTATAACGTAAAGTTAGTTGAGAATAAAGTTTATCCTTTTGGATTGTATTATTTGGAGTCTAAACGTGGTTATTCGAGATTAGAAATAGGGAAAGTTAGAAAGACACAACCTGTTTTGAAATTTAAAACTAAGGAACGTGCAAAAGAGGTTTTAGAAAAAATCGTTCACGATTATAATCTTTGTCAACAAGTAAATGCTGGAATTAAATCTGATGAATCTTGTTTCCAATATAAAGTAAATAAATGCAATGGAGCTTGTGTAAAAGAGGAATCTAAAGAAGTTTACAATGAACGAATTCAAAGTTTTATTAAAACAACTGAATATCCTTCCGAAACTTTTTTGATTATTGATAAAGGACGAAAAGGAATTGAAAAATCATTTTATTTAGTTGAGAATGGAGAATTTAAAGGATATGGTTATTACGAATATCATCATCAAATAAAAACGTTAGAAAAGATTCATAATATCTTAATTCCGATTAAAGAAACGGAAGAAATAAAAAATATGCTCAAATACTTTTTGTATAAAGTTTCTTCTAATTCTAATCAAATCATTATTATTGAATAATTATTTCGAATTATATTCTTTAAAAGAAGAAAATATATAATAATAAAAAAGCTCAGTTATTTAACTGAGCTTTTTTATTTGTATGATTAAATTTAGACTATTTAATTTCTTTGAAAATTACACGTCTGTTCTCTAAGTTTTTCCAAGCAGGACAGTTTGTAACAGGATTACACTCTTGCCATTTTAAATCAGATTTACCTTTTCCTACAGAAGATAATTTTGTTGTGTCAACACCTTTGTCAGCTAAGTAACGAACAACAGAAGCGGCACGTCTTTCAGATAATTTTTGGTTATAATCAACACCACCAGCAGCGTCTGTATGACCTTCTACTATGAATTTGAAATCTGGATTTGCTAATAATACCTCAGAAGCATGATTTAATTTTTCGTAAGATTGTTCTCTAATACGATCAGAGTTATAATCGAACTCAATTCCTTCTAAATATGCATTGATAGTTGTTGCAACCTCTTCATCAGAAATTCTAATTACTTTTTCAGGACAACCACCATTTGTAGGAGGTCCAGGAATTGTAGGACATTTATCTTCACTATCTGGAATACCATCTCCGTCAGAATCTAAAGAACATCCTGATCCGTCTACACGAATACCTTCTGGAGTACCAAGACATTTATCCCATTGGTCACAAACACCATCACGGTCTTCATCAATACATTCGAATGGGGTTTGTTCTACAGGAGCTTTGTATGCTAATGGAGAAACCCATTGTAATGCATCTTTATGTTTTCCTATTTTATAATGTAACCCTAAAGAGAATGTAATCATGTTATCATCGCGTCCTTCTTCTACATCAGCAGCAGTCCAATATCCTATTTCAGGTTTTCCTGAAGCATCAAATTCTTCGTCACCAGACATTACATACATTCCACGTAATTCAATATCTAATTTGTCACTTAATTTATAGCGTAAACCAGCTCCTACTTGAGAATAAACAGATTTGTCAGCTAATTTTTGATCTGTAACTAATCCATAATCATTTCCAGAACCATAGAAGTGTTGTCTGTAAGCTTTATATCCTAAAATACCAAAACCTCCATATAAGTGCATAGCCCATTTGAATTCCGTTTTATTGTCAACTCTTCTTAATAAATTAGAAGCATTAATATCAGCTAAAATAGAGATTCCATGATATTCTGTTTTTCCATGTGCTTTTCCCGTGAAGGCATTTCCCCAAGGAGTATTATCATATATAGTACCTTTTTGTCTTGTTTTACCTAATTGATATTGTAAACTCAAGCCAAAAGCATGCGTAATTTGTTTGTTTACTTGAAATTGAAAATCGTATCCAGGAGTGAAGTATCCTCCGCCCATCCATGAAACTAAGTCACTATTATGCAAAGCGTTTGCTCCTGCGAAAACAGAAAGCGACCAATCGTTAAATTCCTTTTTACTGTTGTTGAATGGTTTTTCATCGTACTTGGTTTGTGCACTAGCACATACCACAGCACCTAAGATTAATAAAGATAAAAGTTTTTTCATAGGTTAGAATTATTTTTATAACTAATATAGAACATATCTTAAATATAATTTCACAAAACTAATGAATTAATAGTTAATATCTTAATAAAAATATAAACTTTTGATAAAATCTCTAGAATAATTTTGAGGATGAGGAATTTTCAAATAATTGCAATTAACTAAAACTTTATTATAGAATAATATATCAATATCTATTAAACGATCAACGTAACTCTCATTTTCTTTGGGTTTAAAATAGATTCTTCCCATTTTTTGTTCAATATTTTTAATTTTTTTCAAAACCTCAAATGGAGAATAACTTGTATTAATTTCTATTTTCTGATTTAAGAATAAATGATCCGTTGTAAATCCTTCAGCCTTATTTTCAAGAATATTAGATTCTTTTTTTATATTACCTACCTCTTTGTTTATAAGGTTTTTAGCTATTTCTAAATTATTTTTTTTGTCACCTAAGTTTGTACCAAGTAACAAAATGACTATATTTTGCGACATATAGAGCAAAAGTAATAATAAATTAAAAATGAAAAACTTTTTCGGGAGAGTATTCTCAACAATCATAGGAAATCTATTAACGATTAGTGTATTTGTAATACTTCTTATCGTTTTGATATTTGTTTCAGCATTATCTGCTCCAACAAAAAGTGTGAAAGATGGTTCTGTTTTAGAAATTTCGTTAGAAGATCCAATTATGGAAAGTGATATGGATCGTTCCGTTTCTATTTTTGATATGTCAGAAAGTTCAAATGTTTTTTTACAAGATATTATTCATTCAATTGAAGAAGCGAAGAATGATGATAAAATAAAAGGAATTAGTCTGAAATTGGATAAATTTTCTGGTGGAGCTACGCAAGCGACTGATATTCGTAATGCGTTAGAAGATTTTAAAAAATCTGGAAAATTTGTGTATTCATATTCTAATTCAGGAAGTCAGTTGTCATATTATATAAGTAGTGTATCTGATAAAATTTATCAAAATCCTTTGGGTGGAACTTTATTACAAGGTTTGAGTTCTAATATTATGTTCTTCAAAAATGCAGGAGATAAATATGGTGTAGATTTTCAGGTGATTCGTCACGGACAATTTAAGAGTGCTGTAGAGCCTTATATGAGAACAAATATGTCTGATGAGAATCGTTTGCAATTATCGGAATTATTGAATGATGTTTGGGGTAATGTTTCAACTTCGATTACAAAATCACGTAAAATTTCTCCTGAACAATTCACTACAGTAACAGATAGTTTGTATGCTTTCATTCCAGAAACAGGAAAAGAAAACAAGATTTATGATGTATTGGCTCAAGAAAATGAATATCAAAAAATGTTATTCACAAAACTTGGTTTGAAAGAAGAAAAATCAAAAACTGATTTTGAAGTTCTTGATAAACATACTATAAAAGTGGAAGATTATTTTGAGACCTTATCAAATAAATCTGAAAAAGATAAAATTGCAGTTTTGTATGCTTCAGGAACAATTACTGAAGGAAATGGTTTTGATGGTATTCAATCAAAAACTTATGTAGATGCGATTCGCAAAATCAGTCAAAATGATAAAATCAAAGCTTTAGTTTTACGTGTAAATTCTCCTGGAGGTAGCGCAAATGCTTCAGAAGAAATTTTATATGAATTGATGCAATTGAAAACGAAAATGCCAATTGTTGTGTCTTTTGGAGATGTTGCGGCGTCTGGAGGATATTATATTGCGCAAGCTTCTGACAAAATTTATGCGCAACCAAATACAATTACTGGTTCGATTGGAGTTTTCGGAATGATCCCAAATGCGCAAAAATTATTCAATAATTTCGGATTAGATTTTGACGAAGTAAAAACAAATGCAAACGCAGATCAGTTGAAAGATGTAATGACGCCAATGTCTGCAACGGCAAAAAATACAATGCAAAAATCGATTGTTTTGATTTATGGAAAATTCGTAAATCACGTTGCAACAAATAGAAAATTAACATACGAGCAAGTTGATAAAATAGGAGAAGGACGTGTTTGGTCTGGAACTCGTGCAAAACAAATTGGTTTGGTAGATGATTTTGGAAGTTTAGATACAGCGATAAAAGAAGCTGCTAAATTGGCTAAAATCGAAAAATATTCGACAGAGAATTACCCAAAACGAAAAGATTCTTTCGAAGAATTTATGGATAATCTTCAAGGAAAAAATACCGAAGCAGCAATTGCAAAAGAATTAGGGTCGGACGGAATCCGAATTTATAAAGAAATAAAGATGATGAATGAACAAAAAGGTATTCAAGTTAGGCTACCTTACGATATTCAAATTCAATAAAAATCATAAAAAAGGGTTAAAATATTTTTAACCCTTTTTTATTGTTAAAATCTTACTATTTTAGTAAAAATATTTAGATGATTAAAAAATTAAATTCTCTTTTATAATCATCTAAATTTATTATACTTTTGTACATTCATTTTTAATAATACTGAGACATAATCAACGATGGGATTATTTGATTTTTTCACGCAAGAAATTGCGATTGACCTGGGGACTGCTAACACTTTAATTATTCATAATAATAAAGTTGTAGTAGATAGTCCATCTATCGTCGCTATACATAGAAGAACAAATAAAGTTATTGCTGTTGGAGAACAAGCAAAACACATGCAAGGTAAAACGCATGATGATATAAAAACAATTCGTCCTTTAAAAGACGGAGTAATTGCAGATTTTGAAGCTTCAGAATTCATGTTGACAGAGTTCATCAAGAAAATTCCTGGAATTCAAGGGAAGTTATTTTCACCTTCATTACGAATGGTGATTTGTATTCCTTCTGGAATTACAGAAGTTGAGAAACGTGCTGTAAAAGATTCTTGTGCACGCGTTAATGCAAAAGATGTTCGTCTTATTTACGAACCAATGGCTGCTGCGATAGGTGTTGGAATTGATATCACTCAACCTAAAGGTAACATGATTATTGATATAGGTGGTGGTACTACAGAAATTGCCGTTGTTGCATTAGGTGGTATTGTTTGTGACAAATCTGTGAAAATTGCAGGTGATGTTTTTACAAATGATATTGCATATTACTTAAGAACCCATCATAATTTATATATCGGAGAAAGA
The DNA here is from genome assembly GCF_002484365.1 of Empedobacter sp. UBA7611. NCBI lineage: Bacteria > Pseudomonadati > Bacteroidota > Flavobacteriia > Flavobacteriales > Weeksellaceae > Empedobacter > Empedobacter sp. UBA7611. The sequence continues at coordinate 25,563 of NZ_DLJR01000055.1, read as the reverse complement.
ACTGCTGAACGTGTTAAAATTGAAGTTGGAGCTGCTGTAGAAGAACTAGAGCATGCACCAGAGGATATGCCAGTACAAGGACGTGATTTGATTACAGGAAAACCAAAAGAAATTACTGTAAATTACCGCGAAATTGCACGCGCATTGGACAAATCAATTTTACGCATCGAAGATGGTGTAATGGAAACGTTATCTCAAACTCCTCCAGAATTAGCTGCAGATATTTACAACACTGGTATCTATATGGCTGGTGGTGGAGCTATGTTGAGAGGTTTAGATCAACGTATTTCTAAAAAAACAGGTTTACCAGTTTTCTTGGCTGATGATCCTTTACGTGCTGTTGTTCGTGGAACAGGTATTGCACTTAAAAATATTGATAAATTCACTTTCTTAATGAAATAGAAGAGTAAAGAGCAATGCAATATATTCTGAATGCGATTAGAAGAAATGGAATGCTATTAATTTTTGTCTTTTTAGAGTTAATTGCGTTGTTTCTTGTCTTTAAGAAAAATATTTATCACGAAACTATTCTTGCTTCTGCAAGCACGTCGTTTACAGGTTATGTGGATGATAAAATTGCGAAGGTGACAAACTTTATTCATTTACCGAGTGCCAATAAAGATTTGATGGACGAAAATGCCTTTTTGCGTGAGCAATTGGTGCATTTAGGTATTAAAGATGCGAAAACTAAACAGTTTTACAAATCGGATACCTTAGGTTATCATCAAACGTATTCTTTTGTACCTACAGAGATTGTAAATAACTCGATTATCAAAACGCAAAACCTTTTGACGATTGATAAAGGAACAAATGATGGAATAGAAAAAGGTGACGGAATCATTACAAATAATGGTGTAATTGGTATTGTAACTTTTGCTGGGAAAAATTATTCTCGTGCAATTTCGTTGTTAAACAAGGATATCAATATCAATGCACGTATCAAAGGAAATCAATATTTTGGGACAGTGAAATGGGATGGAAAAGATCCTCGTTTTGTCCAATTATATGAAATTCCGAAATACATCGAAGTGAAAAAAGGAGATATTATCGAAACAGATGGTAAATCGCCAGTTTTCCCAGAAGGAATTATTATAGGTAAAGTTGTAAGCAAAGGAATTGATGAAACGGGAGAAATGAAAGTTCAAGTAAGATTGAAACAAGATTTCGCCAATTTAGCACAAGCTTATGTGGTCACAAACCTTAATAAAGTTGAAATTCAACAAGTAGAAAAATCAGATACAATAACAAGTCCACAGAATGTTCAATAAAGATTTTTTAATCAATATTATCAAGATTATCGTTTTAGCTTTGTTACAAGTTTTTGTGTTTAATCACATCAACTTTTTAGGAAGTTATCAACCATATATCTATATTGTATTTGTATTATTTTATGCGCCTTATCAAAATAAATATGCCTTACTAATCTTATCATTTATGTTAGGATTAATGATAGATATTTTCGAATACACAGGAGGAATTCATGCTTTTGCATTAACACTTATCGCATTTCTTAGAAATCCAATCATCAAACTTTTGGCAGGAAAACAAGATTACGAAATGGAATTTTTCTCTTTCAATTCGTTCAGTTTTGCGCAATGGTTGTTTTATTTGATTATTCTAATTCTTGCACATCATATTATTTTATTACTTCTTGAGAATTTTAAACCATCAGGAATTGGACCTTTGATGCTAAAAGCATTAATCAGTTCGGGAATAACTTTTGTGTTTGTCTTTATTTATAAAATTTTATTTAAAAATAAAGTTGGAGTATGAAAAAGTTGATGGTTGTTTATGCACTCATCCTGTTTATAGTGTTTCTATTTATAGGACGTTTGGCGTATTTGCAATTATTTACAGATCGTTATACGTTAAATGCATTCAATACGTCGATCAAACAAGAAATCATTTATCCCAATCGTGGCGATATTCTTGATCGAAACGGAAAATTGTTGGTGAGTAATACCTATTCGTACGAATTAGATGTTATTCCAGGAAAATTAATTGACAGTTATGGAGAATATATGAATGGTTTTGATAAACCTAAATTCTCTAAAATGATTGGAATTTCTACACAACAATTTGATTCTATTTTAGATAAAATTGTTACTGCAAAAGATTACAAAAAATTATCTCCATATCCTTTTTTAAAGAATATTTCGCGCGAGAATTTTGCTCGTATGCAAGAGCAATTGTACTTGTATCCAGCGTTTAGTATCATCAAACGTCCTGAGCGTAAATACATGGTAAATTCTGCCGGAAATATATTGGGCTATATAAATGAGGCCAATCAATCTTATATCAAAACAGATTCTACCTATTATCAACCTGGAGATTTGGTTGGTATTGCTGGTGTTGAGAAATCGTATGAAAAAGATTTGCGAGGAATAAAAGGTGTAAAAAACTGGATTGTAGACCGAACAATGAATGTTGTTGGTCCATATAAAAACGGAGATTATGATCGACCTGTAAAAAGTGGGAAAACTGTTCATTTGACAATTGATTATCGTTTGCAAGAATTGGCGGAACAAATGCTTCAAAATAAACGTGGGGCAATTGTCGCGCTTGATCCTAATAATGGTGAAATTTTGGCTTTAGCATCCGCACCTACAATTAATCCAAATGATTATTTGAATACCAAGTTGAGAAGTGCATTAATCAACGATTCTATTGCTCGTCCAACTTATGATAGAGCTTTACAAGGAACTTATCCTCCAGGTTCTACATTCAAAATGGTAACGGCTTTGGCTGGTTTACAAATGGGAACGATGACAGAAAAGACAACGTATGTTTGTAAACATGGTTTCCGTTATGGGCGTATGCATATTGGTTGTCACTGTGGAATGTATTATGCACCACAAGGTTTAGAACATGCGATTGGAAAATCGTGTAACAACTATTTCTCAGAGGCTTACCGAGATATTGTTCGTAAAGATCCAAATGATTATAGTGTCGGAATTAATGAATGGGCTTCCATTTTGAATAGTTTCGGATTAGGAAAATTTATGGGAACAGATTTACCTGTTGGTAGCAAAGGTCTTATTCCGACAGCTGAGTTTTACGATAATCGTTTTGGAGAAGGTGTTTGGAATCCTTATCGTATTATTTTTAATGGTATGGGACAAGGAGATATCAATACAACTCCGCTGCAAATGGCAAATTATACAGCAATTATTGCCAACAAAGGATTTTTCTATACACCGCATATTGTACATAGTATTGATGGAAAACCATTGACGGATTCTACTTATATGGTGAAAAAAAATACATTGGTTGATCCAAAACATTTTGACATCATTCAACGCGGAATGCGTAATGTATTTACAATGGGTACAGCTCGTAGTTTTGATACAAGTTCTTTTGTACAATTTGGTAAAACTGGAACTTCTCAGAACTCTCATGGACAAGATCACTCATTATTTGTATTGTTTGCTCCAGCAGATAAACCAAAAATTGCGATTGCTGCAATTGTAGAAAATGGTTCTTGGGGTACAACTTATGCTGGACCAATGGCGAGTTTGATTGCTGAATTGTATGTAACAGATACAATAAAACGTCCTGCGTTAGTGCAACGTATGAAAAATGGTAATCTACAAGGCGAATATCGTCGTCAATGGATAGATTATCTAAAAAGAAAAGGATTATACGTAGAACCTGTAAAAAAGGATTCTATCGGAAATAAAATAGATAGTTTAAAATTAAAAAAAGATTCAACAAAACTAAAACATGAGCCAAAGCAGATTACTAAAAGGAATTGATTGGGCCGTACTGATCCTAGGGTTTCTGATAGTAACTTTCGGGATTATGAATGTGTATAGTGTCAATCCAGATTTAGGTGTAAAACAGCTAATTTGGTTTGGACTTGGGGTGGTGATGATATTGATTTTGATAATTGCGAGTGGAAACAACCGTAATTTTTTCGAAATTTATAGTCCTGTCTTTTATATCATTTCCCTCGTTTTACTCGTCGGAGTTTTGATTGTTGGAAAGGAAATTAATGGTGCAAAAGCGTGGTATCGTTTTGGTCCTCTGAGTTTGCAACCAGCCGAATTTGCTAAGATTGGTACAGCTTTGTTGATTGCTAATTTTATCAATCATTCAAATGCAAATCTAAAAGACTTAGGTTTTATAGGAAAAATATTGTTGATTATCGCAATACCAGTAGTTTTAATTCTTTTACAACCCGATTTAGGATCAGTAATTATTTTCTGTTCATTAAGTATTGCTTTGTACAGAGAAGGACTTAATCCGTGGATAATTTTAGCGCCAATCATATTATTAATCATTTTCTTGATTTCGATTGTACAAATTCCTTTTTATGTCTTACTGATTTTAGGTTTTATAATTCTAACAATTGCGCTACTAATTTTGGCATTTAATTATAATCAAAATATGGTTGATGCAATGCATGGCGTTTTGATTGGATTGTCAATTTTCTTTTTATTATTGATTGGAATCTGTTATTTAGTAGAAGATTTATCAGAAACAACAAGAGAATCTTTTGGACATTTATTCCCAATGCGTTCCTTATTTTTCTCAGAACCGATATTTTTTAATACAACTTTCTTTGGATTGATTGGATTCTTTATATCAATTATTCCAGTTTTAATTTTAAAATTAACCGAACAAAAAGAAATTAATGATTCACCATTCAAAACACAATCTGGATTAGCTGCAAATGTTCTGAATTTTAGTATTATTGTGTCTGTTGTGTTGTTATTATTTGCAAGTACGGTTAGTTTTATTTCTCCGATCATTTTTGAGAAATTACCCAAACACCAAAAAGAGCGTGTGATGGTTTTGTACGAAGGAGAAGCAAAGTATCGTGATACTTCGGGATATAATTTATTGTATGCGAAAACTGCGATTGGTTCGGGCGAATTATATGGAAAAGGTTACAATCAAGGAACTATTAAAAAAGGAAGATTTGTGCCAGAACAACAAACCGATTATATTTTTACAACAGTTGGAGAAGAGTGGGGATTCATTGGTAGTACAACCTTGGTGATTGTTTATGCAGTTTTCGTAGGACGATTATTTTTCTTAGCCGAAATCCAGAAAAATAGATTTGCTCGATTTTACGGATATGCAGTTGCGTCAATTTTATTTTTTCACTTCTTTATCAATATCGCAATGGTAATTGGACTTTTCCCAACGGTTGGTATTCCGTTACCGTTTTTCAGCTACGGAGGAAGTTCGTTGTGGGGATTCACTATTCTGATCGGAATTTTCCTAATCATTCATTACAAGAACAGTCAAGGATTTATTTAGAATAATAATTCAATAAAATAAAAAAGCTACATTGAAAATCAATGTAGCTTTTTCGTTATTATTTCGATACTTCTAACTCAGAAATATGATGAACTTTCTTAATTAATTTATTGTCTTTATCAACCAAAATTAGAGTAGGAGTAGACTCTATTCCAAACTCAGCTGCGATTGGTGAATCCCATCTCAAAAGATCAGTATAATTGTACCAAGGTAAATCTTTTGTAGCGTTATTAAACGCTGTTTGATCGTAGTCTAAAGAAATGGCAACAATTTCTCCGCCTTTTGATTTAAAGTTCTTATAAAACTCTTTAATATGCGGGATCTCTTGTTGACAAGCAGGACACCAAGAAGCCCAGAAAACAATTAATTTTTGATCTGCTTTGATATCATACAATGATTTTTTCCCATTAACAGGTTGAGGAAAAGTGATATTAGGAACTTTACTTCCCACTTGCATAGAAGCGCTTTTTTCCACTTTCTTTTTCAATTGATCTGTTACGTTAGAAGTCAAACCTTTTACTTTATCTACGTATTTTTTATGAAAATTTGCATATTCTTTTTCAGGAACAAAGTTTAAGATAGTTGTCAATACATTTTGACCTCTTGTTGTTTTGATATCTGTTTTAACCAAAATTTCGTCTGTAGCAGCAATTAAATTTCCTTCTACATCTTGATTGTTAGCAACAGCTAATTTTCCATTAATATAAGCAAAAACTAAATCATTAAAGATTCCAGATTGCTCCAATCGTACATCATCTTTTACAAAATGATTTACAATTTCATTTAGGGTTTCAGTATCTTTATTTGTTTGAGCTTTTTGTTTCAAATCATTCAACTCATTAATATAGGTAATTAATGGTGAGAAATTTTCGTTACGTTTCAACTCTTTTATTCGTTTATCTTCTTTTACCATTGCTGTATAAAACTCGTCAGTCGGTTTATACATTTGCATTAAATAAGGAAAAACTTGGTTCTGAATTTCATTTAATGGTTGAAGAGCTAAAACTTTATTGTATTCTTTTTGTGTATTTCCCTCTAAAATTTCAAGCTTAGAAGACATTTCTTGTCCACTTACCGTTTTGAATTTTAGATTTTTGTTATCTGTTAATAACGAAAGATTTTCTCCAGTTGGTAAATCAATACGTACAAAACCATTGTATGCTTTCGGAACTTTTACAGAGAAATTTCCATTGTTGTCAGTAATCGCATTGTTGATTAATTTCATTTCGGCATTCTCGAAAATCTTAACCAAAACAGGTTTGTTAGCATAATTTTCTATTTGTCCAGAAACATTAAATTGGCCAAATACCGAGCTACCTAAAACAACTAATGGTACTATAAATTTATTTTTCATAATTTATTTTGATATAAAAAAAACCTCAATCAAAACGATTGAGGTTTAAAATTATGAATTTATTTTTTAATTAGTTGTCTTTGTCTATAAGAAATTATTCCGGCAATTGTTACCGCTGTAATTACTAATAGAGGAGCATAATCGTCTATTGGAGTTGATAGTATACCTGGAACGTTTGTATCAGGAGGAGGAGGCCCACAATCTGGATCATCTGGATCACAGCCTTGTGCATAAATCGTTAAAGTAAATATGCTAAAAATAAATAAAGTTAAAAGTAATCTATATTTTTTCATAAGGTTAGAGGTTTAATTAATTGTTTTTAGAGAGATAACTTTTCCATCTTTGTAAGTAATTACTATTACATAAACTCCTGATGATGAGCCAAGATTTAATTTATAATCTGAGTTTGTAGATATATCTACATTACGAGTAATTAATCTACCTGTTAAATCATAGATTTCAATATTTGCACTTGTATTATTTTTCTCAAAACGTACATACTTATTAGTATTTTCTTTAAAAATAAACGTACTATTAGATTTTTCAATTTCAGAAGTACCTAAATTACTAGGTTTTTCATTCCAATATAATTCGAACTGATTATTAATATTTGAATTAGCTGTAAAATTTATACTTGTATTTGAATCTATTTCGATTAATTGATTTTTTGATTTGTCTAATAAATAATATTTCCCTATTGATAAATTATCAACTCTATTTAAAATTGATTGTTCAAATAATCTTAAATTAATTGTATAACTATGGCCATCAATTAAATTGTTGAATCCAACACGAATAGGTTTACCAACATAATCATTAGAATTAAATTGGTTTAACAAAGTTTGAGCGTCAATTACAACAGTTCCGTCATTCTTTTCTTCGTATAGAAAGATAGGATTTTTTTCTATATTACTAGTTGTTGAATTTCCTGTTTTATAAAAACTTGAATTAACAAGATATGCAGCATCACCCAATATATTAGTGTTATCTAATAAGAAAAATTCTACCTGAGTAAAATCATTTCCTGCTATTAATCCTTTTTGTTGTAAACTTTCATCATTCAATATATCTGTACTTGCTAAAGAATTACTTAATCTAGCATAAGATCCATTTGAACCTTTAGTTGCAAAATCATAACTAAAAGTTTTTTGTTTATCTGTTATGTTAAAATTTGCTGTAACTATATTACTACCACCATTATTAGCTTTTAACATAGTATAGTAATCTATCTCAAAATACTCAAATGGTTTAACAATTAATGCATCAGGATTACCTGCCCAAAAATAAGGAGTAGTTCCAGAAGTTGCTTTTTGAAGGTAAGCACTAATTCTAGTAGTGTTAGTATTACTTCCTCCTGTTTGCCCATTCCAATCTACAGAATAATTATCAGCTAACTTGTTTATCCTAAATTTAATTGTAGTAGGCTCAAATGTTTCTGTAGGTCCTTTAGTTACACCATTAACAACAAATTTTATCCATGAAGTAGCAATAGAAACATCACTTAAGTCAATATTTGATGTGAAAGGATTTGAAAAACGGTGTAAATTTTTAGCATATCTAGCATTTGTATCTACATTAGTATTATTACCTAAATAAGAATCATAAGTTTCATTATAATTGTTAGTTAAGTTTTTCCATTGCCCCCAAGTTAATTCAGAAAATTCGGCTTTTGTTTTATTTCTAATTCCACTTTCAACATTGTTTAATACGATAGCCTTGTTATTAGGTTTACCATATGTTGAAAATTTTGTACCAGAAATTCCCTCAAGAAAAGTTTTAAAAGGTCCAATCATTGTATTGACAGTGTAGTTAGCTCCTGCAGTAACAAGTGTTCCTGTAGGAACATGGTCATATTCACTTTGTTTAATATCCCAACTTAATAATGTCTGTAAATATCTTGTGGTTCCACAATTAACATCAACTTTACAATCTCCTCTAAATGAATATGAATTTCCAATAATATTTTCGAAAATTTTATCGACATTATCTCCTTGATATGGTAAACCAAATGGAAAATAATCATTAGAAGAAACGTCTATTTTTGAGCGCTCAATAGACACTCGACCTGAAACAGTAGAAGCTCCATCAATTATTAATTGACCATATTGAGTTCCAGTAGTTCCTACAGCGTATCTATTAACAAAGTTTTTTCCAATGGTATTAGCATTACTAAAACCACCTTTAATTTGGATATTCCCTTCATTAATTATTTTTTCAGTAGTACCTCCAGCAGCATCTGTATCAACACTAACATTGCCTCCGTTGTAAAAAAGAGTGTTTGGATTAACTTTGACTATTACAGCGTCTTTGATATATGTATCTTGCGCAGAAGCACTATATATCGCACCTAATGCGAATAAAGCAAGTAGATTCTTTTTCATAAATTATATTATTTTGGTAGGTTTCTTTTTAAAATTATAAAATAATTTCATTACAAAAATAAAAATATTTATTAAAAAGTTACTATACAATAGATTATATTATAACTTTTTCAGGTAAATCTTTAATATTATACATCAAATCAGTAAAAATTTCCTCCGTAACTGCTCGCAATCCTCGAGCTCCTAAACCCAGTTCATTGGCACGGTCTACAATTCTATTTAGGGTTTCGTCCGTCACTACAAGCTCTTTTCCGTCTAGGGCAAAAAGTTTTGTATATTGTTTCATTAGAGAGTTTTTTGGTTCTGTCAAAATAGCTCTCATCGCTTCTTTATCTAATGCTTTAAGATACGTAATAATTGGTAAACGTCCAATTAATTCTGGAATGATACCAAAGTTTTTCAAATCTTGTGCATTTACTTCATCCAAAAGATTTTCGATTTCTTTGTGATCCTCATTCTTGAAACCAATTACGTGTTTCTTCAAACGATCTGCAATGTGTTTTTCTATTCCAGAAAAAGCTCCACCAGCCACAAACAAAATATCTTTTGTATTAACTTCTATAAATTTTTGATCAGGATGTTTACGTCCTCCTTTTGGTGGTACATTAACAATAGTTCCTTCCAAAATTTTAAGTAAAGCTTGTTGTACACCTTCTCCAGAAACGTCACGTGTAATAGATGGATTGTCACTTTTACGTGCAATTTTATCTACTTCGTCAATAAAAACGATTCCTTTTTCGGCAAGCTCTACATTGTAATCAGCAGATTGTAAAAGACGCGTCAAAATACTTTCTACATCTTCTCCTACATATCCAGCTTCTGTAAGTACAGTTGCATCAACGATTGCAAATGGAACATTCAATAATTTAGCAATTGTTTTTGCTAATAATGTTTTTCCACTTCCTGTTTCTCCGACTAAAATAACATTCGATTTGTCAATCTCTACATCATTATCCTTGTCTAATAATATTCTTTTGTAATGATTGTATACGGCAACCGACAATATTTTTTTTGCCTGGTCTTGACCAATCACATAATCATCTAAAAACTCTTTAATTTCTTTCGGAGATTTTAGCGTTAAAGGTTTTATCAAATCGTTATTTTCGTTAAATTTCGATTCCTCTAAAACTATACCATGCGCTTGTTCTATGCAATTATCACAAATATTACCGTCGATTCCAGACACTAAAATATTTACTTCGTTTCTGCTTTTTCCGCAAAAAGAGCACTTATTTTCTTCCAATTTTCTATACTTAATTAAGATGCAAAGGTATTTATTTTCTTTTAGATAGAAAATATTTATTTGTTAATTTCTATCAGTATAAATTATGGTAAAATAAAGGATTAAATTATCCTATTTTAGACTATTGTTTTTTATGCTTCATTCTTATGATTTTACAAATTTTTAAGTATTTGTAAACGAAAAAAAGGATACTCAAAATTTTGAGTATCCTTTTTTTGTATTTGTATTGAATTTAAAATTATTTACGAGGCAATAAAACTTCGTCAATCATTCCATATTCTTTTGCTTCTGTAGACGTCATCCAGTAATCACGTTCACCATCTTTTTCGATTTGCTCGAAAGTTTGACCAGAATGAGTTGCAAGAATATCATATAATTCTTTTTTCAATTTCAAGATTTCCTTCAATGTAATTTCCATATCAGTTGCTTGTCCTTGAGCTCCTCCTAAAGGTTGGTGAATCATCACGCGAGAATGTTTAAGTGCCGAACGTTTTCCTGCTGCACCTGCACACAATAAAACTGCTCCCATAGAAGCTGCCATTCCTGTACAAATTGTTGCAACGTCAGGTTTTACTAACTGCATTGTGTCGTAAATTCCTAATCCTGCATAAACACCACCACCTGGTGAGTTAACATAAATCTGAATGTCTTTTGTTGCATCCACACTTTCTAAGAACAATAATTGCGCTTGAATAATATTGGCAATTTGATCATCGATACCTGTTCCTAAAAAGATGATTCTGTCCATCATCAAACGAGAGAAAACGTCCATTTGTGCAACGTTCAATTTTCTTTCTTCAACGATGTAAGGCGTTGTATTTTGGATGTAACTCTCCATATGTAAAGAGCTAATTCCTTTGTCTAACAGCGCATATTTTTTAAATTCTTCTCCTACGTTTTTCATTATTAAATTTAGATTTTAAATGAAAGGTATAAAGAATTTTTTAGAAGTGATTAAGCTTCTGCTAATTCTTTATTTTTTTCTGTAATAATGTCAACAAACTCGTCAAATGTTACTTCTTTCTCGTTCAATTTTACATTGTTTTTGAAGATGTCTAACATTTTGTCTGTAAACACTTGGTATGATAAACGGTTGTATTCTTCTTGATTCTGTAAAGCAGACATTGCAATTTGTTGTAATGTTTCTTCTGGAATAGAAGTTTGACCGTACATTTTTAATTGATCTTTGATTGCAGCAAAAGCAGCTTCTTTTACTTCCTCAGCATTTACTTCTACATTGTTAACTTCAGCAATTTTAGCTTCGATTAATTGGTAACGTAAACCTTTGTCCATTTTTACCAATTCTTCTTTCGCTTGCTCTTCAGAAGTTACATTTTCGTTAGAAGTGATTAACCATTTTGTTAAAAATTCTGTTGGTAAATCAAATTGAACTGTATCTAATAATTTAGCTACAACATCATTGATAATTTGTTTGTCAGATTCTTTGTTGTACATGTTTTCTGACTCTTCTTTGATTTTGTTACGGAAAGCTTCTTCTGAATCTACAGCTCCTTCTCCATAAACTTTATCAAATAATTCTTGGTTAACTTCAGCTTTTTCAGCTTTGTTAATTTCTTTGATTGTATACGTAACGTTAGTTCCTTCTTCAGAAACTTCTGTGTTCAATTGTTGTGCAGCTTCTTCAGCAGTGTCAAAAATATCGTTAGAATTTACTTCTACAACATCACCAGCTTTTTTACCGATAAATGCAGAAGCATCTTTCAATTCTTCTAAACGGATAAATGTTGGTTTAGCTTCTTGCCCTTCTACAGCAGCTTCTACTTTCAATACAGCTTCAGCTTCAGCTTCAGTTAAAGATTTTAATGATCCAAAACGAGCAGCGAAATTATCTACATATTTTTGGATTTCGTCGTCAGCAACTTTTACTTTGTAGCTTTCAACTTCTACTTTAGATAAATCAACATCAAATTCTGGAGCTAATCCTAATTCGAAATCAAATGATAATTGATCAGCATCCCAATCAACATCTTTCATTACTGGAACTGGATTTCCTAATATTGATAATTTTTCTGTGTTGATGTACTCAGATACACTTTTTTGTAAAATTTCGTTAACTGTATCAAAAATAACAGCTTGTTCGTATTGTTTTTTTACAAAACTCATTGGAACTTGTCCTTTACGGAAACCTTTGATGTTAGCTGTTTTTCTGTATTGGTTCAATACGTCAACTACTTTTTCTTGATAATCTGCCTTATCAACAGTTACAGTTAATACTGCGTTTAATTTGTCTGTTGTATTTTTAGTAATATTCATCTACCTTAAATTTGGAGTGCAAATGTATAAATTATTAATGATTTTTAATAGTAAAAAGTAATATTACAATCAATTCATTCACTATAAATTAACAATTCGGATGGAATCTTATCAAATACTTGATATTTTGATTTTAGATGGAATGATTGAATTGATTATTTACTACTTTTCTGAGGTGATATTTTCAACAATTAAGCCATTTGATTTTTGCTGACACAATGACATAAAAAAATCCAGAATATACGTTCTGGATTTTCAATATTTCGAAAATTTAATTTCTTATAATTCTCCGTAATTTGCGTAAGATTCGTCAAAAACAAAATCCTCCATAAATTTAGTTGTGTAATTACCCGCGATAAAATCTGGATTATCCATCAACTGTAAGTGGAAAGGAATCGTTGTTTTGATACCTTCGATATAAAATTCCCCTAACGCACGTTTCATTTTTGCTATTGCTTCTTCACGCGTTTGTGCAGTAACAATGATTTTTGCAATCATAGAATCGTAATTTGGTGGAATTGTATATCCAGCATAAACGTGTGTATCAACACGAACACCGTTACCACCAGGAATATTAATATTTGAAATTTTCCCTGGAGAAGGGCGGAAGTCGTTATAAGGATCTTCTGCATTGATACGACACTCGATAGAATGTCCGTTTGGATAATAGTTTTGACCAGAGATTGGCTCACCATCCGCTAACATAATTTGTTCACGAATTAAATCGAAACCTGTTACTTGCTCAGTAATTGGATGCTCTACTTGGATACGAGTATTCATTTCCATAAAGTAGAAATCTCCGTGTTTGTCAACTAAGAATTCAATTGTGCCAACACCTTCATAACCTATATATTCACAAGCTTTAACTGCTGCATCTCCCATACGTTGACGTAATTCGTCTGTCATGATTGGAGAAGGGGTTTCTTCTGCTAATTTTTGATTACGACGTTGAATAGAACAGTCACGTTCTGATAAGTGACAAGCTTTACCGTTTTGGTCACTTGCAACTTGAATCTCGATATGACGTGGTTCTTCGATTAATTTTTCCATATACATTCCGTCGTTACCAAAAGCTGCAGCAGCTTCTGTACGAGCAGATTCCCATGCGTGTAATAAATCTTCTTCTTTCCAAATTGCACGCATACCTTTACCACCACCACCGGCAGTAGCTTTCATCATAACTGGGTATTTAATTTCGCGCGCAACTTCTAAGGCTTGCTCATAGCTTTCTAATAAACCATCAGAACCTGGTACTACAGGAACACCAGCTTCTTTCATAGTAGCTTTCGCATTGGCTTTATCTCCCATACGCTCGATATTTTCTGCAGAAGCACCGATGAATTTGATTCCGTTAGAAGCACAGATTTTAGAAAAAGTTGAGTTTTCAGATAAAAACCCGTAACCTGGGTGAATAGCATCCGCGTCAGTAATTTCTGCAGCCGCGATGATGTTAGCCATTTTTAGGTACGAATCTTTACTTGGAGCAGGACCAATACACACAGCTTCGTCAGCGAAACGTACGTGTAATGAAGTCTCGTCTGCTTTAGAGTAAACGGCAACCGTTTTGATTCCCATTTCTTTTGCAGTACGTATAATACGCATTGCAATTTCACCTCTATTAGCGATTAATATCTTTTTAAACATAATTTTTTAGATGTAATTGATTAAGCTGGATCAACTAAGAATAATGGTTGATCGTACTCAACTGGACTAGCGTCGTCCACTAAGATTTTTACAATTTTTCCAGAAACTTCTGATTCGATTTCGTTGAATAGCTTCATTGCTTCAACAATACATAAAACTTTACCTGGAGCAATAGCATCACCTACATTGATAAAAGGTTCTTTACCTGGTCCTGCAGCACGGTAGAAAGTACCAATCATAGGAGATTTAACTGTAATTAAATTACTATTTTCTTCTTCTGTTGATGTTGTAGAGTTATTTGCTGGTGCAGCTGCAGACGCTTGAGGAGCGGCAATTGGAGCTACAGGAGCTTGTGGTACATAAATTTGTTGAGATGCAACTTGTGCAGGTACGCTTGCTAAAGTTTTGATTTTGATTTCGATGTCATCTTGTTTGATGCTTACTTCAGCAACTTCTGCTTTTGATACGAATCTAATTAAATTTTGAATGTCTTTAATGTCCATATAATGCGGTTTTTTATTTGACCTTTTATGTTTGTTTTTTATAAAACGATTTCAAAGGTATTGAAAAAAAAATAAAAAAAGCTGTTTCTTTTTAGAAACAGCTTCAAAATCTTTCGAAGATTATATTATTCAGTAACTTCTTGTACTTTCTCTAATACTACTTTACCTTTGTAGTATAATTTTCCGTCAGACCAGTGAGCTCTGTGATATAAATGTGCTTCACCTGTTGTTTTATCGATTGCTAATTGTGGAGCTTCGATTTTGTAGTGTGTTCTACGTTTATCTCTTCTTGTTGACGACTGTCTTCTCTTAGGATGTGCCATATCTAACTACTTTTTTTTCTTTATTTCTATAATTTATTTTAATAATAAAAACCAATTAAGGTTTTAAATCTTTCAATTTTGCCCAACGAGGATCAATGTCGTTATTATCGTCATCGTCATCATTGTTATCGTCATCGTCATGCTCGTCTTCTGCATCTTCGTCTAATTCGTAAATGCTGTATTGGTCTAACAATTCAATCATTTCAGAATCGCTTTTGCCATTCAAGACATCGGGATGAATTCGTTTTGTTGGTACTGATAGCATTGCTAATTCATAAAAAACTTGTGCAACATTGATTTGGTATTCTTCTCTTGGAATTACCCACATCTCAAAATCAGTATCGTCAAACTCGTCGCCAAATTTAACAATTAATTCTGCATTATTCGAAATTTCTTGCTGAAACAATTCTCCAGTCAAATCACAAGGAACTGTAATGTTCCCTTTTAAGCTGATTTCTAACTCAAGCATTGTAGATTTTTTATCTAAAATAATTGTTGCAATTAAATTAGGATTGTCAAAATCTTGCTCAATTTCAAATAAATCAAAGAACGATTGTGATAATTCGAATGTAAAATCACTCTTACCAAAAGGCAAGCTTGTAAATACAATATTATAATTTTTTAACTTGTCCATACCACAAAAAGGTGTGCAAAGATAATCTAATTTATTTAAAATTAATAGCTCTTTGCAACTTATTTTAAATTTTTATTCTTTATTATCGCCTTTTTCTAATTTTAGATGGATATGTTGCAATACATTTTTTGTTAGCTCTTGGTATTCGTTTCGATTTTTATATAATTCGATCGCTGAAAAAATAGCTTCCTTAAATGATTCTTCGTTTGCAATTCCTTTTCCTGCGATGTCGTAAGCCACACCATGATCTGGCGAAGTTCGTACAAATTTTAATCCAGCTGTATAATTAACGCCTTCATCAAAACTAATTGTTTTGAATGCCACCAATCCTTGATCGTGATACATGGCCAAAACCGCATCAAAAGCGTCTAAATTACTTGGATTGAAAAAACTATCTGCCGAATAAGGTCCAAAAACTAATTGATTTTCGTTAATGCAACGCTCGATAACTGGCGAAATAATTTCTTTTTCTTCTGATCCTAACAGACCATTGTCACCTGCATGAGGATTAAGACCTAAAACTGCAATTTTTGGTTTTTCGATGGCGTAATCTTCAATCAAACTTTTATGAATTTGTTGAATTTTTGCATAAACAGATTTTGGATTAATTTGTTTTGCAACTTCGCTAATTGGAATATGTTGCGTTACTAAACCAACTCTCAATTTTTCTGAAACTAAGAACATCAAAGGTTTTCCTCCCCAAATTTCTCCTAAATATTCGGTATGACCTGGGAAATGAAATTCTTCGGACTGAATATTATCTTTATTAATTGGAGCCGTTACCAAAACATCAGTAAAACCATCTGAAACAGATTTTGCAGCCGCTTTTAATGATTGATAAGCGTGTTCACCAGCTTCTTTGGTTACTTTACCATAATGTACATCAATTTGATCTTTCCAAAGATTAACCACATTGATTTTTCCGTCTACAATTTGATTCGCATCTTGAATACCTTGAAAATTGATTCGGTCAAATTTTAAACGATCTTTTTGATACGATAATAATTTGGTTGAACCGAAAATAACAGGCGTAAAAAACTCTGTTATTTCTTTTTCTTGTAAGGTTTTTAAGATAACCTCAATTCCGATTCCGTTATAATCACCAATCGAGATGGCAACTCTAATTTTTCTATCTTTTTCAGACATAATGTTAGTTTAATATGATTGGCTGGATGGTTTGTATTTTTTTAAAAATCTTTTGTAAATTAAATCTACAATTAAACCTCCAATCCATGATGAAAAGAATAAAACTGGACAGATCGCAATTTCGTACCAAGTTGGGTGATAAGGCGTGATAAGAACGTCGCCTAATGCAACGATTAACACAATAAAACCTACAAACATCGTGTAAGCTTGTTTAGCTCTTCTTACGATAAGTGCTGTTATAACACCTCCAACTAAAGCTGCAATTCCACTAATTGCGAGCATTGATCCAAAAAATTGAACTTCGAATTTTTTTCCTTCTTGGTGCGAAAAGTATTTGATGATGTGTCTCCATTCCGGAAAAACTTTGTTGTCCCATCCCAATCTATCCGCGTTGTATATAAGACCAAATTGTATGATAGCGTAGATAACAGCTAATCCTACTATTACAGCAATTGTGTTTCTTAATACAGTTTTGTCTTTTAGCATAATATTTTATTAGTCTGCAATAGCGATTACAGAAATTTCAACATTTACGTCGCGTGGTAAACGAGCAACTTCTACACATTCGCGTGCAGGATAATTTTCGTCATTAAAATAAGAAGCATAAACTTCGTTAACTGCGTTGAAATCATTCAAATCCTTAACAAAAATTGTTGTTTTTACAACTTGGTCAATTGTTGTTCCGCCAGCTTCTAAAATTGCAATTACATTTTTCATTACTTGATGAACTTCATCTTGAATACCTGTTGTAACCAATTCATTTTTTTCTACATTGAAAGGAATTTGTCCTGATGTGTAAATAAATCCGTTGTATTTTACACCTTGTGAATAAGGTCCAATTGCTTGTGGTGCTTTTTCTGTATGAACGATTTGTTTTTTCATATTAATATTTTTTTAGTAATTAAGTCTTGATCTATCGTTGTATTTTAAATCTTGTAAGATTGATGCTTTGATTCCGATAAAGAAATCATAACTTTTATATGTTCCCATTGGTGTCCAGTTGAATGATAAGGTAAAGCTTCGTAAATCTCTTTCAAAACCAAAACGTACATAAGTTATTTCACTTTTGATGAAATCGTAAGTTGCATTTGCAGAAATTGCCCAATATGGTGTTGGCGAAATTTTACCATTCATTGCAATAGAACCTGTGCTACTTCCTTTTCGTTCTGTTCCTTTGCTATAATTATAACTTAAATTAGCTGTTAAACTCCAAGGAATAGCAAATTGCGCATAATTATCGCTGTCATAATAGAAATTTTCATCACGAACTGTTCCACGTTTTTTATAGTTCTTGGCATCGAAACGTTTTCCACCAAATGTACTATTGTCAAATGTATAACCAGTTCCTAATGTCATATTCGAAATACGAAGATTTCCTAAGCCAAGTTCATCAATGTATTGCGCAACTTCATTTCCTTCAGCATTTATATAACGTTGAATTTTATATGGATTAACAGTTGACGAGAATTGCACATTAACTTTTCTATCAAACAAAGATGTCATTCCATTAATACTAATTGGAGAAAGTTTAAATTCGTCCGCAGAGAAATTATAAGAAGAACTCAAACGTAAATATTCAAAAATCTTTACTTTTTTGAAACCTTTCGGGTCATTTACATCTTTTACTTTCATCTCTAAGTTGTTCGAAATTCCAAAGTTTAATGAATTTGTCAAACCAGGAATTGATACACCATACAACATGTTTTGATATTGATTGTACCAAACTTCTTCTTGATTTTGGTTTTGATAAGCTTTGTAATATCCCCAAGATTGACTTTGGAAATCCGGCGTATAACTATAACCAATAGATGGTGTAATCACGTGCTGAATTCCTAAAATCTTAGCATCTTTATTTGGATTAAGATATAATCCATAAATATTAGTTGAAACAGAAGCATTGAAATTAAATGTTCGATATGAATTGAATCCTTTCAATGTTGTGTCCTCTATTTTTCCGTTAACAGAATTGTAGTTTTTAATCAAACGATTATCACCCCAAACTTCATTATAGTCAGAAGAAAGTGTTAATGGGAAATAATTAGCAAGTGTAATACCTGTCTGCAAACCAATTTTGTGATTCGCACCCATTCGCATTTGATCTTTCCACATTTTGTCTGTAAAGATGTCTTTGTCGTTGGTGTTAACTTCATTTCCAGCTTGCATACTATACGTTAAACCAAGATTCTGAATTAAACCTTCTTTTGGCATATTTTTCTTTGCAAATGGGAAAATACGAGACATCGTCAAGTTGAAACGAGGAAATGCAATGTTAATATCTCCAGTATTGTAATTTTGAGAGTGCGACATACTCAACTGAGCTGTTAGTGGAGCATTCTCAAAGTTTTTTGTTAAGTTAATAGACGAGTTAACGTTGTTTGTAAAAACTTGTCCAGTATTAATGTATTGATTTCGTACAGATTCACGGTAATATTTCGAACTCGAAAAGTTAACATTGGCATTGAATAACCAATATGGATTTGCTTTCGGATCTTGGCTATGTGACCACATAACACCAAACATACTTTGTTTAGAAAAGGCATTAGAACCTTCGGTAAGACCTTTGATACCAGTTAAGCGATTTTCTACATTCGCTGCAAGTCGCCCATTGTATTTGTAACGTTTTTTATAGGTAGACTCGGCTCTAGTAGCCCAACTACCTTTTGTATAGATATCTCCCGAAAGTTTTAAATCAAAATTATCTCCAAATGGAACATAAAACCCTAAATCTTCGATAAAGAAACCAAGATTTGTACGCTCACCTGGGCGAGGCATCAAAATACCTGCGGCACGTTTTGCACCCATCGCTGGGATGTAACCAAATGGCAATGCTAAGGGCGTTGGTACGTCATAAATCCACATATTGATAGGTCCGGTAATTAATGTTTTCTTACCATTTTTATCAATCATTTTTCCTTCTTTGGCGCGAAGAAAATAATCTGGTCGAGTATCTTTTCCTTCTTTAAAATAAGTATCCGTTGTAAAATCGGCACGTTTTAACAACATTACCGAATCATTGACACGCTTCGCTTTATCAGCAATGATGATTCCATCTTCTTGCGTCATGCGAATGTTATATGCAATTCCAACTTTCGTTTTGAAATTTACTTTGAAAGCATCTTGCAAAATTTCTTGTTGACCTTGTGTAAACTTAGTTTTTTCAATAATATTCCCAATAGAATCGCGCTTACCTTCGGCATATACATCACCTGTATCCCAATTTAGTTCGATATAATCTGCATCAATAGTCATATCGCCGTAAACTACATGTGCCTTACGCAAAAGGTAAGTCATACGTTTTTTACGATTATGTATTTCGTCCTCGGAATTGTGCTCTACCACAAACTCTAATTTCTCTTTTACAGGGATAATAGTATCTAATTTTACTGAATCAGAAACTATCTTAGAGTGATCTTTATCGTTATTATTTTGCTTAACTTGTCCAAAAGAAACGGTGCAAACCATAACTGGACTAAAAAATAAAATCGATTTAATTGCCTTTGTAAACAAATTGAAAAACTTATTTTTTATAAATTGCGTCAAAATTAATCAAAAAAACAAACCTATAGTATGAGTTTAAAAATGATTAACATACAAAAGTATTTATTTTTTGCGATGATGATGGTATTTTCTACATTTTCATTTGCACAAAAAAAGCAAAATTTTGTAATTGTTATTGATGCTGGTCATGGTGGACATGATGCTGGAGCAAGGGGAGTCGCTGATTATGAAAAGAATATCACGTTAGATGTTTCGAAAAGATTGGCGGAATTAATTAAGAAAAATCACAAAGATGTTAAAGTTGTTTTAACACGTGATACAGATATTTTTTTAGAATTATGGGAACGTACACGAATTTCAAATGATAATCATGCGAATTTATTTGTCTCGATTCACTGTAATTCGGCTGATAACAAAAGCGCAACGGGAACAGAAACATTTGTAATGGGATTGAAACGATCTAACGAAACAGATGAAGTTTCTAAACGTGAAAACTCGGTTGTGTTTTTAGAGAAAGATCAAGAACGTTACGAAAAATTTAATCCAAATGATCCGGAAGCGGTTATCGCTTTTGAGATTATGAATGCAGCTTATAAAGAACAATCTATTCGTTTTGCAGATTTGGTAGAAAAAGGTTTCGTAAATCGTGATTTCAGAAAAAGTAGAGGTGTTAAACAAGCAAATTTTCACGTGTTGAGAGGAAATGCTTCTCCTTCTGTTTTGGTAGAGTTAGGATTTATTTCGAATTATGATGAAGGAACATTTTTAGCATCAGACGAAGGAAAAGATAAAACGACGACTACAATTTATGAAGCTTTTAAACAATTCAAAAAAGAATATGATCGTAGAAGTGGAGTAGAGGACGAGGACGAAAAACCTAAACCAGTTAAAAAAGTTGAAAAACCTGTAGAAGGAAAAAAATTGAAGGTAAGGGTAATGGAGTCTAAAATGAAATTTTCTTCAACTTCGCCGCAATTAAGAGGTTTAACAGATTTAGATGTAATTCAGGAAGGTGATAATTACGTGTATTATTACGGAGAAACAGATTTACAATCTCGTGCAGATGATTTGTTGCAAACGGTAAAACGTAAAGGATTTTCTGGTGCAAAAATTGTAGAATTTGAAACGAATAAAAAATTAGAAGGTGGTAAAAATTATCGTGTTCAGTTTATGACATCAAATAAAAAATATAAAGACAAAGACGAAAAATTTAATGGATTGACAAATGTGTTGCGAGTAAAAGAAGGTGGACTTCAGAAATATTATTATGGCTCTGATAAAACAATGGAATCTGCTCAAAAAACATTGAAACAAGTACAAGACAAAGGTTTTAGAAACGCCTTTATCGTTACATTTAATGGTGAAGAACCAATGTAAACGTAATATAAAATGTTTCTTTACAAATTAAATTTTATTTTTGCATAAAATCATAACAAGTGAAGTTATCTAAAGAATTAAAAATAGGAGTTGTTACCATCTTAACCTTAGTAGGTTTTTTCATGCTATTCAATTTCTTAAAAGGTCAAAATATTTTTTCATCAGGACGTTTGTTTACTGTAAAATACGAAAATGTAAGCGGATTAGCTCCTTCTAAACCTGTTTCTGTAAACGGTTTGAGAGTTGGTCAGGTGAAAGAAATTAAAATTATAGATACTGCAAAACCTATCTATTTTGAAGTCGTGATTTCTGTCGAAAAAGATATTCAATTTTCGAAAAAAACAATTGCAGAAATTTACGAACCAGGAATTATGTCTGGACCAGAAGTTAGACTTTTATTAGACTATGGACCAGATGTAGCAAAAGATGGAGACTTTTTACAAGGTCGTATTGCAGGCGGAATGTTAGATGGTTTGACGAAACAATTAACACCAACTCAAGCAAAATTAGACAGTGTTTTATTAAGTTTTAATCAAACATTAGGAAGTGTAAATAACGTATTAGATCCGTCAACTCAACAAGATATTAAAGCAATGTTGAGAAATTTGAATCATACAATTGATTCGTTCGACAAAACAGCGCAATCGTTGACTGCAACATCAAATAGTGCAAATAATTTGATCAAAACAAACGAGAAAACATTGAACACAACGCTTAACAATGCAAGTGCTACAATGGCTTCTGCAAAAGCTACGGTTGACAAATTTGGAAAAACTGCGGATAAATTAAACGCGTTAGAATTAGATCAAGTGATTAAGAATTTCGAAAATGCGTCTAAAAACTTAAATACATTGTTAGAAGATATGAACAATGGAAAAGGTTCTTTAGGAAAATTAGCAAAAGATGAAACGCTTGCCAACGAACTTGAAGCAACAATCAAAAATATGAATGAATTGGTAACAGACTTAAAGAAAAACCCAAGTCGTTATGTTAATATCTCTGTTTTTGGTAAAAAGCAACCAGTTCAGCCATAAGATCAAAACTAAAATTAAATACTCAAAACTCACAAAAAGACTAATAAAAAATGATGAAGTACATTCCAAATGTAATCTTTCTTCTAATTATGATAGGAAGTATTTGGTTCTTTGCACAAAACGTAAAGAAACTTATACGTAACATCAAATTAGGGAAAGAAATCGATCGTTTCGATCATCCTGCAGAAAGGTGGAAAACGATGGCTCGTGTAGCTTTAGGACAAGGTAAAATGACTGTTCGTCCTCTTGCTGGTATTCTGCATATCTTTGTTTATGTAGGATTTGTTTTAATCAATATCGAAGTATTAGAAATTATCATCGATGGTGTATTCGGAACACACCGTATTTTAAGTTTCCTAGGAGGTTTCTATAACGGAATGATTGGATTTTTCGAGATTTTAGCCTTTTTGGTGATGGTTTCGTGTATCATTTTCTTCTGTAGAAGAAACTTTGTAAAAGTTGGACGTTTCTGGAAGCCAGAAATGAAAGGCTGGGCAAAAGACGATGCTAATTATATCCTAATTATGGAGGTTGCATTTATGTTGGCTTTATTTACAATGAACGGTGCAGATCAAGTGTTACAAAAAATGGGTGCGCCTCATTATATCGAAGCAGGATCTTTTCCAATTTCATCTTGGTTAACGGCGCCAATTATTAGTCAATTCAACGACATCACATTTATTACAATTATAGAAAGAGCAGCTTGGTGGTTTCA
The DNA here is from genome assembly GCF_002484365.1 of Empedobacter sp. UBA7611. NCBI lineage: Bacteria > Pseudomonadati > Bacteroidota > Flavobacteriia > Flavobacteriales > Weeksellaceae > Empedobacter > Empedobacter sp. UBA7611. The sequence goes on along the minus strand of NZ_DLJR01000055.1, from coordinate 2,169 downwards.
TATCATCGGAATTTTCTTTTTCTTAAATTATTTGTATTATTCAAAACATTTACACATCATTTTGGCTTTTCCAAATACATGGTTTTCTAAGTTAGAACCAAAAGGAGAATTCAATAATTTACAATCTGTAACAGATGAGGTAAAAATGATGATGGATCCAAATGCAGATCCTTACGCAGCACCTGCCGAACCACAGGGAGAGCCAGAAACATTTGGAGCAAAAGATATTTTTGATTTAAACAGAGTACAATTATTGAATGCCTACACATGTACGGAGTGTGGGCGTTGTACATCTGAATGTCCAGCAAATTTGACAGGGAAAAAATTATCTCCTCGAAAAATTATGATGGATACTCGTGATCGTTTAGAAGAAGTAAGTAAAAACATCGATGCAAACGGAAGTTTTGTGGATGATGGTAAAATGCTTGTCAACGATTACATTTCACCAGAAGAATTATGGGCATGTACATCTTGTAATGCATGTACACAGGCTTGTCCAGTAAATATCGATCCGTTATCAATTATTGTTGATTTACGTCGTTATTTGGTAATGGAACAATCTGCTGCACCAAACGAGTTGAACATGATGATGACAAATGTCGAAAACAATGGAGCTCCTTGGCAATTTAACAATGCGGATAGATTGAATTGGGCAAACGATTAAAATTGTAAAATACAATTACTCATTCTCAAAGAACTATTAATTTTTGTACATAACACACAAACACAGCACACATGGAAAATTTCTTAGAGGAAAAAATTGAAAACGGAGAAAGAGTAAGTCCTATTTTACCAGAAAATGTTAAAAATTATTTAATTGACATTGATGGAACAATTTGCGATGATATTCCAAACGAAGAACCAGAACGTATGCTAACAGCAGAATTATATCCAGATGCTTTAGAAACATTAAACAAATGGTACGACGAAGGACATATTATCACATTTTTTACATCACGTACAGAAGAACATCGTGAGTACACAGAAATTTGGTTGAAAAAACATGGTTTCAAATACCATGGACTTTTAATGGGAAAACCTCGTGGAGGAAATTATCATTGGGTTGACAACCATTTAGTAAAAGCGACACGATACAATGGTAAATTTACAGATTTGGTTGAAAAAAATGTTTCGATTCAAGTTTTTGATGATGGAAAACATTAAACCAAATCCATTCAAATAACACAAAGACTACAAAAAAATATGTCAAATATTACAGTTAAAACAATGGCTCAATATATGGCCGAAGGCAAACAACCAGAAGTTTTGTTTTGGGTTGGTTGCGCCGGAAGTTTTGATGACAGAGCTAAAAAAATAACACGAGCATTCGTTAAAATTTTAAATAATATTGGCGTAGAATTCGCCGTTTTAGGAACAGAAGAATCGTGTACAGGTGATCCTGCAAAGCGTGCTGGTAACGAATTTGTTTTCCAAATGCAAGCTATGATGAATATTGAAGTTCTGAATGCTTACGAAGTGAAAAAAATCGTTACAACTTGTCCACATTGTTTCAATACGTTGAAAAATGAATATCCAAGTTTAGGTGGAGAGTATGAAGTTTTGCATCATTCTCAATATTTACAGCAGTTAATCAACGAAGGTAAATTGAAATTAGAAGGTTCTGAAACGTTCAAAGGAAGACGAATCACTTTCCACGATCCTTGTTATTTAGGTCGCGGTAACGATGTGTACGAAGCGCCTCGCGAATTAATCGAAAAATTAGATGCCGAATTAGTCGAAATGAAACGTTGCAAAACACGTGGATTATGTTGTGGTGCTGGTGGAGCGCAGATGTTCAAAGAACCAGAAAAAGGAAACAAAGACATCAATGTAGAACGTACAGAAGAGGCTTTAGAGAAAGAGCCGCACATTATCGCAACAGGTTGTCCATTTTGTAATACAATGATGACAGACGGTGTAAAACACTTCGAAAAAGAATCAACGGTTATGGTAAAAGACTTAGCTGAATTGATTATGGAAGCGAAAGATTTATAATCGAATTTATAAAAATAATATAAAAAAGCCATCTCTTTGAGATGGCTTTTTTATGTAAAAATTTTAGCTTTCTAACATCTAACATCTAACATCTAACATCTAACATCTAACATCTAACATCTAACATCTAACATCTAACATCTAACATCTAACATTGGATATCCCCCTGAATTT
>NZ_DLJR01000056.1:0-34078 GCF_002484365.1 Empedobacter sp. UBA7611 | reverse complement strand
ATACATAAAGCTACTCCGGTTTAACTCATAAGTGTTATTTTTTTTTAGTATTCGTTGAATATTCATTTCGTTCAACGGGCTTTCATCTCTAGCCCTCCGGGCAAGACGAAAGCTTAGTTATTAGCAGCCGTTTATTTGTCTGTAGTGTTGTCGTTGATCCAATTTATCAATTCTCTACTTACTGTTGTGTTTCTGTAAAACCAATCTGTGCTTTGTATCCGAAAGAAACGCCAACCTGCTCTTTCTAAAATTAGTTGTCGGTTGATGTCTTCTTGGATTTTCACAATGCCTGAATGGTAGGCAAAGCCGTCACATTCTATTGCCAACTTTTTGTTGTTTTTGATAATGCCAAAGTCAATACTGTATTTGCCGACTTCAAATTGCGGAAACAAGTAGTCGCCAAATCCGTTGTCATAAAGAACCCTGCAAACACTTTTTTCAAAGTCGCCAGAATTGGCGTCTGTCTTGTTTAGTAATGATTGCAGATTTATTGTTGTATTACCGTTTGTCCTTTTGTTTTGTCCGGTTGAATAATAGTCGATAAGTTTCTTTCTGTAACAGTCGGGATTCATTATTCCAACTGCATCAGGGTGAATACTGTGAACAACTACCGACTTTTCCTTTGCTCTACTTGCGGCAACATTGAATATCCGCATATATTCTTGTGTTGTTGCAGCTCTTGGTGGTCTAATCTCATTAGTTCGCTCATTAAAACTATGACTTGCTGTAATTGTCAAAAACATTATATCTCGTTCATCGCCTTGAAACTCTCTTGATGTTCCAATAAGCAATTCTAATTTATCTTCATATTGCTTGATTAGTTCATTTTGCGAAATTTGCCTTATCAACAAAGTTTGGTGTTTGCTGTTTGAACTATCTAATGTAAGAACTCCAATACTCGGCAACTCTTTTAAGTTGTCTTGTTGATGATTAAGTATGTATTTTTCAATTTCTTCAACTACTTTCTGAACGATTAAAGGTTTTTGTTCGTCAAGATAATTGTCTTCCACATAATGAATTTCAACAGGCTCGCCAAATCTATATTCGGTTGCAGTTTTAAGCGGAATAATGTCAGAATTATAAACGTATTGGTTTGAATAACCGATAATCTCTGGCAAACACCTAAAATGCTCGGTCAGCGTTACAATGTTAGGATAGATAACGCCACTGATTGTATAAATACTGTTGTTTTTGTTGTTAACGTCAAACTGCGTTTTAAACTTATGAGAAATTAAGTATTTATCAAGAAGTTCATTAGTCCGCTCAATAGTGAAAATGCTTTTATCTGCAACAACAGAGGTTTGGTTTTCATCGCCAACGATTAGGCTTTTTTTGCAACGAAATACAAGGTTAAGACTGCTTATGTCGCACTGACTTGCTTCGTCAATAATCAGTAAATCAAATTGATTGGGCGAGGCATCAGGAAAAAAAGTTACGGCTGTTGCTTGTGGCATAATCCAAATTGGAACCGCACCTTTTGCAACTTGCATATTCATTATTGCCGAAGCAATATTTCGTGCAGTATTTCTTCCATATCCTTTACCGATGTTGATTAGGTCATTAAGCCACGCATTTAACGCTGCTTTTTGAGTGTCGCTAACATTCTTTGATTTATGATACCACGTTTTGTAAGAAATAATTTCTGCCGTTTGCTTTTCAATACTTCTTTTAACTGTTTGCAAATTGGAAAGCAGTTTTTCTGAACCTTTTGTTTCGTTCGTTATTGCTTCAAGGAAGTTGTTTACTTTTAGAAAGAAAATATCTTTTTCGCAAACTTCTTTGTTTAAAACAATTTGATTGTCTGATTGGCAAACAGATTTGATTGCATTTGTGGTTAGCGGAAGAGTGGCAAAAACTCTGTGATATATTTTATCAAACTCAAACGCTTGTATTTGTTTTTCTCTGTTGCTTCTGTACTCCGATAAATACATTTCATAAGAAGCTCTATCAACATTTTCAATCGCTTCTGCTATTTTGTAAATTACAGGGTATGGCTTTGCAAATGAAGTTAGTTTTTTCTTTTCTTCTTTAAGAAAAGCGATAATATTTTTGTAATCAGAATAGTATTTTATGTTTTTTAAAAATGTTAGTTCAGCACTAACATTTGACAAACTTAAAGATACTTGCGGAAAGTCTTTAGCCTTTAGTTCATTGTTGAAAGCGGAAACAGTATCGTTAAAATGTGCTGTAAAGTCAAGTTCTTTTATAGCTTCCTGAATATTGGTTTGCTTTGGAATTCCGAAACTATTCAGATAGTTATTGAACGTAATTGACAACTGTTTCAGGCATTTTCTTTTGTTTAGTTCAACTTCAATTATGCTTAATTGGTCAATGTCGGTTACAGGATTATAATTGACTTTGCAATCAAAAAAGCGTTTTAGATTTTTGTCTAATAGACTTTTCGCAAGCCAACCCAATGTTTTGCTTTCGCCAAATTTTACAATTAGTTGGTTGATTTGTTGGTGTAAAATGTCGGGGTCAGTTTCATCAATAGCTGACAAATCAAGTTGATATGAAAGTAATTTATTGTTTGCTGATTTTACTTGTTCTCTTAAATCTTCGTTTTGTTTTAAAATATTTTTGAGTAAACTGACATTGAAATTTTGATGTTTGAATAAAATATTTGGAATTGTCTGTGCTTGAAATTGCTCATAAAGTTTCTCAATGTTTTCAATTTCGGTTTTTAATTTTTCTGTATAGCCGTTTGGTTGAATTGAAACATAATCTGCAATATTGATTTTCTCTTTTATTTCAGAAAGTTGTATTTCAATTTTACGCAATTCATTTAGTTGGAGAAAACTGTCGTCTGAAAGAAAGTTGTAATTAACCAATGAAAACTCGTCTTGTTTAAGATTGTTTCCTATTAATGCAAGTGCCGATAAATTTTCTATCAATCCATTTGTTTCGGTTGTGTGAGATATTTTATCCTTGACAAACTCTGTTTGATAATCACTTTGCTCAAATAGATAAACAGCCCATTCATATGCTGTTTTTTCTTCGACTATATTGGTAATGGGATTTATGATTTTGAAAAGTTTACTATTGGTTTGTACTACTTTATAGATTTCGCTTAATGTGTCAGCATACTTTTTTTCTAACTCAGTTAGTTGTGTTTCCAATTCAGTTACCTTACTTTCTTCGTAACGTTGTGATAAGTTGCGAATAATCGCATTTACAGAGGCTTTAAGGTTTTCATTGCCTTTTCCATCATTTACTAACGACACAGCAAGTTCCTGTATTGATTTTGGTAATTTGTCTTTGAGTACGGATAATGCTTTGGCATTATGCGAAACAACAAGTATTGATTTTCCCTGTGCTACGTAATGAGAAATGAGATTTGCTATTGTGTGGCTTTTGCCTGTTCCGGGCGGACCTTTAACGGTAACAGCATCTTGTTCGTTTAATCGTTTGACGATTTCAAATTGTTCATCGTTGTATGGCAATGGAAACAAAGACCTGTGTTTAATTCCGTTTAAACTTCCGCTTTCTGATGTTTGTCGGTTGCTTGTTGTATTGTCTGTTGCAGGTTCTAATCCGTCTATTGAAAATAATTTTTTGAAAAAATCGGGAATGAGTTGCAAGTCGCCCAATGATTGCAGCTCATTGATTTTATTGATGATGTTGTTTGCATCTTTTGAAATGGCAATTTGGCTTTCAACTATTTTAGTTTGAATAATTGGCGAAAAACTGAAAGTTAATCGGTTATTTTCATTTGCATTTTCAAATTCATAATTCAGTTTTTCTCCATTGAAAAAAGCATCTTTTTTGTTTACGAAAGCAGATAGTATTTCAATTCCAATGTTGTAGTATTCACTTCTTAAAAACTCGTTGTCAAAGAGAAATTCTTTTTGTTTTGAATTGAATTTGTCAATAGATAGCAACACTTCTTTTTTTCGTTCTTCTATTACTGATGTGTGTTCATTTTTAAAATGCGTGTCAAATAATTCTACAAAATATTGTTCACAAAATATCTTGCTTGAAAAAGTGTCCGTTTCTATTCTAATTTCTTGGTTTTTTAGGCTTATTTTCAATGGAACATTGAAAAAGAAATTGCGATAACTCTGGTTTCCAATTTTCCCACTTACTAAGCCAAAAGAAATGTACAGCCGTCTGTTGTCTCTGCCTTTTAACTCGTAATGAAGCGTATGCAAAGCGTCATAGACTTTGTTCGTTTTAAAAGGCACTTCGTATTTTGTGTGAAACTCGTCAAATTCCTTTTTGTATTTTTCTGCTTGTTTTACTCTGCTTTCATTGTCGGAAAATAATACAACCGCTTTCTTCTCTTTTATAGGAACAGGCTGATTGTTTACGAAATTTATCCAACCGTCTAATGACGGTGGTAATGTCTGTTCAAAAAGTGAAGTTTGAGATTGTTCTTTGTATCTTTCAAGGTCTTTTATTCGTTTGTCCGAGTTTTCAAACTTTTCCAATGTTTCAAGTTGCGTTTTGAAAGTGACAGTAGGAATGTCTGTTGATCGATTTGTAATTGTCCAATCATTCAAGTCAAACGGCAGTTCTGGCTCTGTCGGTATGGCAATGCGTTTGACTTTTAGAATATATTCGGTGTTTTCGATCGGAAAGGAAAACTCTTTTATGTTCTTCTGCTCACACTTTTGTGATAGCGAAATCAGTTTGCCGATTTTCCAATAATTCTTTTCTTCTGATTTTTCATTGCCTTTTTCTTTCTCAAAGTCATAGCAATAGTCGGACGTGTTGAATAAGTCCCGAATGTAGAAAAACAGGTTCTGTAATGGTGTAGTCTGTGTCGTTACCGGTTCTGTCATTTTGCTATTCTGTCTTATTTTGCAGGGTCTTTGTTAAATGGCTGCTAACGAGCCGAGTATTTGCGAAGAACGGGAGAGAATTTGAACGTAAGTTCAAGTTTGTTCGTTCAAGCAAATTGCTTGGCTAAAACTAAATTAGATTAAAGTTTTAAGAAAAGCAATTTTGCGAGCGGAAAATTATGACAAAAAAGTTAGCCTTCAGCCCGTTTTTCGCAAATACTATGTTAGCAGATGTTATTTGTCGATTATTGGTAGCCTATAATATTTATTTGGATTTGAGTTGTAGTTATTAAAGAATACATCACTATGTCCATTTATTTCAGAAATATTAATATCAACTGTATTTCCAATTTCAACAGGTTCTTTAATTTTTACATTTCCTTCAACATCAATTGTGTTAGTAACTCTTACTTCCTGAGTACCCTCTTCACTAAAAATCCCGAAATTTTGTAAAACAATTATCCATATTCCAATTGAAATACTCAGTAATATAATTTTTGTAGTTTTAGATTCCATAGATTAATTATAAAAAATATTCATAATAGTTTGATTTCCATCTTTAAATATCATCTTAAATTGATTGTTTTGTGGATTGAAAATACCTAAATATTCAACTTCATCTTCTCTTACTAAAGTGAAAAAAAATAAATTTTCTTCTTCATCAAATTCACTTTCTACAATGTAATATGTAAATCTATTTGAAGAATTAATTATTTTTAAAATTGTTTCTTCTTCATTAATATTTAATAAAGTTTTTACTTGATAGGTTTCGCAATTTTCAAGATCTTGAACATCACAAATATCAATAATGCTATAACTGAAATTTAATTGAGCAAAAGTAAAAATTGGTGTACAAATTAAAATAAATAAAGATAAAAGTGTTTTCATAAATAATTTCTGCTAACGGGAAACGCATTGGCGAAGTGGCGGATAAATTGGACTAAAAGTTCAATTTAGCGAGAACGTAGCCGATGTGTTTCCTCAGAAGCTAAATTATTAAAAAAAAGCTGAATGTGGAACACATTCGGCGGAATAAAATGCAGAAAAGTTGAAGTTCGCACTTAACCCGCCATTTTGCCAATGCGATGTTGTAGGCAGTTTTTTATTTAAGATTGTATTTAATTTTTAGTTCCGTAATTAGATTTTCTATTTCATCATCAAACTCAACATAAACTGAATTTTTAGTTATATTTAGTTTAGAAAGGTCATCTAATAATAGTTTCTTTGATTTAGGGTTAATCGTGTATTTTAAAATTATATCTTTAATTTCGGGCTGTTCTTCCATTGCTATAAGACTTTTAGAATAATCTTGAATAGAAAATTTACCTGCTTGAAAAGCTCTTCTTTGCTCTGCTATTTTATCTTTATACTCATTTTCAACGTAGAAACTACTATTGGAAATAATATTTAAATCATCTTGTTTAGAATTTATATTAAAATGATCATCACAGCTCCAATTAAGAGGTGTTTTATAAATCCAAAATTGTCCAATATCATTTTCATTACTCTCAACAGCAAAAAATAACGCTATTTTGGGGTCTAAGCTCCAATCTAAAAGTCTAGTTGGAATGCGATAATGTTGCATTTGTTCAAGCCATCTCCAATCGTTTTCATAATCAACATTATTATTTGACAAATGAATAATTTTTCTATAATTTGAAACATTATTTACCATAGCTTTAAAATCTTGTATGAGATTTTCTTCAAGTTCTTTAATTTCATAAATAGAATTTACATATCTTGAAATGCCTGATTTCAAATTATATGTATTTTTAGATTGCCCTCTATATAATTCTTGATATTGTTCTCCAATGAAAGGAATTCTACCAAACTGAATTTTTGAAACAATATTTTCAAAATCTTTATAATTATTTATATGAAAATTTCCCATAAAAGGTTATTTTGTTGCCAAAAAATATAGAAAGAATATGACCGCTATTATTAACAGAACAGGCATTGCATATTTATCAATTAAATGAAAACCATCGGTAAGAGCATTATCGAAAGTTTTAAAAGCCATATTTTTTGCTTTTGTTTTAGCTTCGTTTACCCATTCTTCATATTGAGCATATTCTGCTTTTGTAGCATAAGTTGTTTTTCTTTCTTCTGTTTTACTTTGATAAACTTTTCTTTCAGATTTTTTATCAAAATATTCAGAATATATTTTATCATAAATTTTTCGCTTTTCTATATTGATTAAAATTTCATAAGCCTCGCTAATTTGAATAAACTTTTCGTGAGCATTTGGACTTTTATTTTTATCAGGATGCCAAAATAACGCTGCTTGACGATATGCTTTTTTTATATCGTCCTGTGAGCAATTTTTGTGAACATTCAATACTTTGTAATAATTATCCATAAGACTTATCTGTAGAATGTAGATATAAATTCATTGTATGAGTTAGAATTTTGAATTGCATACTTCATTCTTGAAAAATATTCTTTTTTTTCTTTAACATAAGTAGCATATGATGGTCCTTCCAAAAATAACATTATTATACTTATTATTGCTATTAAAATTGATATTCCCATTACAGGATTCCAAATAGAACTGTCATCGCCTTTATTATCTGCAGTAATTAGAAGTCCTAATAGAAATAGCCCTATTGATATTGCGATAGTCAATAATTTACCTTTAAAATGTTCCGAAAAAGTAGTAGGATTAGGGTCGATTTCATAATTTGGGTTTAATTTTAGTTGGGACTTAAATCCATTATACATTTCTTCAGATATACGTCCAGGTGTAGTAAAATAAGTTTTTGTGTAATTAATTTTTGCCATAATAATTAGTTTTCCGTTGTTTCTGTCTTAGCAAATTTGATTAAATCATTTAAAAAATTATTACGGTTTTCCGTAATTCGTGATATTTTTTTCAAAATTGCCTACAACGTTTTGCCGCTTTGCGAAGGCGGGGATTTTCAGCACTAAATTTCATTAGATGCACAAAGCTTGAATTTAGCACTTCACTGTCATAGAAGCACGAAACCCCCGCTTTTGCAAAACGGCTGTTATCAGCTGCCCTTCTTTCGGTCGTTAGTTGGTCTGTCGTGTCGGGTTGTCGGTGCGTTGGATTGGTGGCTCTTTTGCATTTTTTTGTTTGGCTTTGTGTGTTGAAAAAAATGCAAATGTGCCACCAAAAGCGTTGGCATTTAGTCTAATAAAGAATTAAAGTAACCATAGTTTTTGTTTATAATTAGTTTTCTATCAAGATATAAATTGGAAAGTTCACAAGTTGTTTCGGGTGTCAAAGTACAAGAATGGCAAGCTGCTAAATTTAGTTGTCCAACTCCTTGTCCTTCTGATTCTACGCAAATCGGGTCGGAAGAACAATCAGTTGCTCTGAAAATAGCAGAATTGATAATGCTGTTCAAATTTTCTAAATCATTACACAAATTTGAAAGTCCACCCAAATAGCCGTCCGTACCGTCAAAGGCTGAAATCAAAAAGCCGTGCATTGTTTCACTTACATACAATCTTTCAGATAGGGAAGATGCAGGATAACCACAAACGTATTCAAATTCCCGCATTAGTAAATGCGAAAGCGTATGAATTAAAACTTTTCTCGGCGTTAATGATTTTGCAATGATTTGGTGCGATTTCCAATCAGCGTTTTGAGCGTTTGACTTTATCTTTTCTGTTCGTTCAATTACTTCTTCTTGCTGTTCCCATTGTTCCAATTTCTGTTTATCTAAAACAAACAAAATTCCTTCGCCATAGCTTTCTAATGCAGGTAAAGTTTTTGTTTCAAAATTATTTTTAGAAACAGATTGTCGTTGAACGGTATATTCGTACTCGTTTTGATTTTGCAAAATTGAATCTACGTCAATCGGTTCATTTCGGGTAAATGAAGTTTGAACTGTTGTCTTTTTCAGTTTGTCAATCTTAACTAATTTTGAGAAGCCGTGAATTTGTAAGCTACAATCAATAACACGAAATTTTATTTGTTTATTGTCGGGCTGTTCTTTTTCTAAAAAGTATTTGTATTCGGTTTCTCGGTAAATGTTGTCGGGAATGTATTTAATGTCGCCTGTTTCCAAATATTGTTGAATGAGTTCTTTGTCAATTTTCTTTTGAATACTCACTAATTGAACAATTAACTCGTTTGTAAAATCCCCACTTTCAACCATATTGTCAATATCTATTCTGATTTCCGCAGAAAGTGGATTTTGCATTTCAGGGATATATAAACTACCCAACGAATTGGCATAATAAACACTATTGCTTGTTTTGAGTTTTACACTTGTTTGTGCTGTACAATTTTCCTCGTGAAATTTTCCATTATCGGGTTTTAGCCAATACTTTTTCCCAAGACATAATTGCTCATAATTGAAAATACCTTTCAGGTTGTTTTTCTTTTTACAATTTTTACATTCAATCCAAATACCCGAAAGTTCGGTGTTCTCACGGCTTATTTTGTAAATCAAATCTTGACTTTCGCAACACTTTTTAGAAAAATCTAATTGAGGTCCGCTCGGTTTTTCATTTTTATTATTGTCTTCGTTTTCTTCTTCGTTGGTTCTGTCTGTTGGCAAACGATTATTCCAAAATTCCCAAGGCAAATCGTGAATGTGTCCGTTACTGCAAGTCATCACAAAACGGATTTGCTCTAAATGATTTTCTTTGCACTCTTTATTACTGCACTTTGGCGGATTGAAAAAATCTGTCTTTTTGCCCGAAGCTGTCCATCGTTTTTTCCATTCACTATAATTTGCAAAACGATTACAACGTGTACAATAAAACCATTTCGGAAAATAGCTTGCTTTTGGTCTTACTTGATGCAAAAACGAATCTCTGTCGGTTGGAATAGCAACCAAATGTTTCAAATTTTGGAAACGATTTTTTAAGCGTTGCAACAAACGGTCGTCTTTGATAATGTAATGAGCCAATTTTTCGTTCAATTCGCTGTAACCCCATTCATCAAAAGTTTCTATGATTATGGAATTGTCTGTCGTTTCAATCAACGAACCTACACCGCCATAATTTGAAATATGCTTGCTTCTCCCGTGTTTAATTTTGTCGTATGCCATATTCCTAATATTGTTTGATTAGTATTTCGGCACTTGGCTCTACGCTTCGCATAGATTGCATTGCCGTTAAAGTATCATCGTCATTTTTCTTTTCTTGCATTGGCACAATCAACGATTCTTTCGGATGGTCTTTCCAAAAATATTTCAATTCTTTTTGTGCTTCAATTTTAAATTTCCAATCCCTCAAAATATCGTCTAACTTTTCTGTGATAAGTTGCAAATCGTTTTGTGCGAATTGATGATTTTTGAAAAGCGTAATCAAATTGCTACGCAAAGCGTTTTTTACGTTGTCATCAATCAACGCATTTGCAGTATCGTTGCTTGTATATTGTGTTGTGTGTCTGAAATACGCAAGTACAAGCGTAAACAACATTTTATCCAAAGCATTTTCTGCAAATGGTGTTACGCTCAAAGGCTCAACTTGCTTGTAAAATGTTTTGTGGAATTGAACAAAATCTTCGTAGTATGATAAATCACGACTGTTGAAAGGGTCATACAGTGTAATTACCAAACCTTCATTTTTCCTTGCAACACGGCTACTTGCCTGAATGTATTCGGCTGTGTTTGGTGGCATTCCGTTCATAACCATTACACCTAATCGTCCAACATCAAGCCCAACGCTAATCATATTGGTTGCTAAAACTAAATCGTAAGCCGTATGTTCTTTAAGATTTCCGTCAAATTTTCTTTCCAATAAGTCCAAATTCTTTTTGATTTTCTCATTCGGAATACGGCTTGTCAATTCAATGTTTCTGTAAGAAAGTTTGTTGTAATTATTTGCTGAAATAAAATCATCGTTCAAATAGCGAACTTGTAATTGCTTGATAATCGGTTTTAATTCGGAATTAACTTTGTTTGAAAAACGCCCGATTTCTTTCAAACTTTTGAAGTAGGAAAGTATTGTCCAAAAACTATCTGCTTCTTGTTTGTCGCTTGATTGTTTCCAAATTTCCAATCTTGCAAAAAGCAAAGAAGCCAAAAGTTGTAAGTTTGTTACAACGGTTGTTTTTCCCGTTGGTAAAATGCCGATGTATTTACGTTTACTTTCTTCAATAACTTTTGAGAAAAATGTATCGTCCGAATTGGTTGCATATTGCGGAAATACTCTTGCTTCACGTCCATACAAACCTTGAATTTGTTTGTCCACATTTTTAACGGTAGCCGTAGAAGCAATAATTTTTGGATTATCACAAAGTTTTAACAAGGCATTTTCAAACAAACCGACTAAACTTCCTAATGTTCCATTAAGCAAATGCAACTCGTCTTGAATAATCAATTCGGGTTTTCGGTTTGAGCCATTATTGAAAAAAGTTGTTGCTTCACCTTTCCAAGCAAGCATTGCGAATTTATCAACGGTTGCAAAAAGAATGGTTGGCGGTTTTTTGTAAATATCTTCATCAATCAACACGACAGGCAAACCGCCTTTTTGTTCTGAAAAATGACAGGCTTCATTCAAACAATGACTGTGTAGTTGTGTTTTCCCAACTCTGTGTCCGATTTGGAAAACTTTGTCGTCTTGCTTTAATTTAGAGATAATTTTTGTGTTGCACCATTGGCAATTTGACAACTGAAAAGGATTGACAACAAAGTTGTCACCTTTGTTCAGTTTTTCTTGTGTCTTTTTAAGTTTGTTTTCTGCGTCTTTTAAAGAGTTTGGTATCGTTTGAGCACCAACCCAAAAACCGATTGAAATTTGTTTGTCGCCTAAATCTTTGTGATTACTTCGGATAAATTCACAAGCCAAAATCATTTTTGATGCTCGTTCAAACTGCTGTGCAGAAAGTAAACGCAATGTGTAACGAATGATGATATTTACACCGTCATAACTGTCGGAATGTTGTATTCTTCGCCAAAAAATCAAGAAAGCCGAAACTGCTAAGTATGCTTCTGTTTTTCCGCCACCTGTTGGGAAATACAACAAATCAATCAATTCTTTTTCCGTGCTATTTTCATCAACAAATGAAGCCAAACATTGTAAAATAAAAGCTAATTGAAACGGTCGCCATTCGGGAACTCTACTTGACGGAAAATTTAGAGTTGCGTATTCTTCAAATTTATGTTGCAAAACTTCATTTCGTTCCCACACTTCAAAACCTTCTTTTCGCTTGTTGAAATGTTGTGCGGTTTGAAACATTTGCAAATAAATTGCCGTGTTTGCCAACTGAAACGCACGCAACGCATTTTCGTTCTCTGAAAGCAACTTTATTCCGTTGCTAATGCGGTTGTAAATCTGTTCGCACTTTGCAATGTTTTTTAAACCTAAATCATTTCCGTTTGCAGATTTTCGTTCATCTTCAATCCAATTTTTATAGGCTTCTGCAACTTTTGTGAGATTAGAAATGATATTTTTTGTGTCTAAATTGTAAACAGACAAATTTTTAATGTTGAGAATATCCCCTTTGATTTTGTCGGTTTCAGAACTTTGACTTTTTACATCATATTCGGGCAAAAATGTTGATTTAATCCATTGTGGCGTGTTTGGAGATTGAGCATTTTCCCATGTGCAAGCCGTGTTGTGTCCAATTCCGAACGCCAATTTTTCACGATAGAGATAATCCAACATTTTATCTTCATCGGTTTTGTACAAGTGTGCTTTGTAATCTCTAAACGGCAATAATTTTTCGCTTTCAATTTTGATTTCTGTTTGGAAACAAGACAACTGATTTACCTTTTCTTTGGAAAGCGAAAATTTATCTTTTGCAATCAACGATTTGTTTTCAATAATTGCTTTGATGTAATATTTATCGGGATAATTGGTATAAAGTTTAAAATGGAAAACAAGGTTTTCTTTCATTTCCTTACTCCAATTTTCGGTATTTACATTTGCTTGTTCCGATAATTTTAATTCAAGATGTTGATTTTCGGCAGAAAGTATATCGGCAATGTTTATTTCAAGTTCAATGCGGTTGTCGTTACGTTTGTATTTGTCTTTGAAAAATAGTTTTGAGATGATTTTATACAAAGCGTGGTCATAAGACGTTGCTTTGCCTAACGATTTTAAACTGTCTTGAAATGCCTGATATTCTGTGGTTATTTTTCCATCTTTGGTTCGTTGAATTTTTTTCGTTTGAGAAAGTGTTTTGTTTGCTTCATCATAACTTACAATGCCATTTAAGCCGTGTTCCGCTAATAAATTTAAGCTTTCGCCACTATAAGAGATTTTAATTTCTTCGGGCTTGGCTTTGATGTAATTTCCGAAACGGATAATTGTTTTAAATTTTTTGCAATTGTTTTCAACGGCAAAAGTTATCCCAAAATGAGAAGGGAAAAATGTGTTTGATGTGTATTTAGGTTGTGTGTCGGTTTTGTCCGTTTCATCTGCATCTTCTTCAAAATTTTCTTTCTCTTTGTTTTCAGGTTCAAGCGTTTCAGAAGATAAATCGGTTGTATCGTCTGCATCTTCGTCTTTCATTTGGTCTTCGCCATTATCGCTTGCATTTGGCTGTAATTGTTTTGGAAACAAAATTCCCGAAAAATAGCGTTGCAACGGTTTCACCTCAATAATTTCATCGCTAAAATCATCTTTGCATTGGAATACATCTGAACCTGCACCGACAATTTCTTTTCGGATACGCTCAATAACTATATCTCTGTTTTCTTTTACGCTCATATTTCAATTAGTTCTAAGGCTGTTTCAGTCAAATTTTCAATGTTGTCGCTAAACACTTCTTTATTGATTATCGTGTGCAACGGCATATTTTCTTGAATGAAAGTTTGTAAAGTCGTAGCGTTCAAATTCCTTTTTTGAAGAATTTCGCCCACTTTATTTTCTTTCAAAAACAAACGCAATTCCTGTTTCAAACCACGACCAAGTACAATCATGGTGCTGTTGTAAGTGGTTTTTGATTTCAGAATTGGTTTTAAGATTGTATCAATTTCTGTTTCGGATTTATCTTGATAATACAATTTAAAAATTGCTCTCAAATCGTTTTTGAACATTGGGAATTTCCGTAAACTTCTCTCGCCTCCGTAGGTGTCAAGCGTATTTTGTAGCACTTTAAGCCCTTTTTCTTTCAGTTTACTGTACAGTAAATCATTTCCGTATTTTCTTCTTAATTCTCCGATGATTTGTTTCCAATATTTAGAATCTTCCTCTACTTTTCCAAAAATATCGGGTTCGGTTTCAACGGCTACTTGATACAGATTTTCAGCTAATTGCGATTTTGGATAAATGCGGATTTTATCGCCAATTTTTATTTTGTACGATTTCATCAAGTCGCCTTTGTCGGTAAAAACTGTATCGCTACTTTCTAAATAAAAAGTTGTGATGTCTGATTTTACTTTGTAAATCAGTTTTTCTTCAATTTCATTCAGCAATAAATCACTTTCGTTTTTGTAACCGTCATACGCTCTGCCACTCATTTCGTCCAATCGTGAAACAATGCCATTTATTGTAGAACTAATGTCGGTTACATTATCTCGTACTTCCTTGTATTCAATTCCGCAAATAGAAAAACGGTCTGCTGATTTTGTTTCGGCTTCAATTAGTTTCTTGCGTTGGTCAAGGTATTTGTGAAACAAATTCTTTTCTTGTTTGTAAACGACAAGACGAATTTCGTTTTCTAAATTGTAGAGATAATCAAAATCCTTTTGTCCGTTGAAAGAATGAAAAACCAAAACTTTGTTTTGTATGTCTGTTCTTTTTAATGCGGAAAACGATACAATTTCAATCTTTTTGTTTTTGATGTATTTGCCGATAAAATCCAAATCGTTGTTATCAAAAACAGCAATCATTCTTTTGTCAGTTTCAGTATTCAAAAAGTTCAACAAAACTTTTTGCTTTGGCAAATTCTCTTTGAGATGATGAAGTATTGCAAGTAATTCCGTTTTTGGATTGTTTTCGTTTAAAAAATCAACGGAATAACCGCCTGCATCTAAGCCATTTTCTAATTCTCGGTTTATGCCAACACGCTCAATTAAGTTTTCAATCGTTTCTTGTTGAATAGCGTTTAACGCAATTCGTAAAATGTTTCCGTAAGATTTTAATTCAAAACCAAATTGCGTATGCACATACGCAATCTTTTCATCAAGATTTTTGATGAAATTTTCTAATTCGTTGCTTGGTATATTTCGGAAGTTAATCATAAGGCATTCACAATTTCAACTTCCTCTTTAAACCAATTCCAACAAGGAATAGAATGATTTTTTAATGGCGAAATACTATTTGAAACGATAATTAAATTGAAGCCAAATTTTGCCTTGTCTTGTAGCATTTGTTCAATTTTGTCGGCTTCGGTGTCAAACACAACAATAGTTTTTATCTTTTCGTTTTTGGAAAGAATGTTTGAATAACAAACTTCGTATTTTGGCGTGAAATACGCCAAACAATCCTGCAACGCAGGAATTGACCTTGTTTCGGTAGTGTTGTTTTCTTCTCTTGGGTTTGGCAAATAAGCACAGGGAATTTTGTTTCTATTCGGTAAATTATCCCAAAGAGGTTTCTTGGCAATGAAAACGGTTTTTTTTTCAAAGTTAGTAGGTGTAAAATCTAATTTTAAACCGTTGTTCAAGTCAGTAAAAAACTTTGTGTAGCCTTGTAATGTAGATTGTTTTGTTCCTTGTTCTATTGGAATAAACTTTTTAACCAAATCATCGTATTTTAGATTGATTTGAGCTTTGTTCTTTATGTGTTCAAGTAAAAATGTATCGTTATGAATGTTCTTTATCAAAAAGTCGTGTCTTTTTCCGTCAGCATATTTTCTTTTGTCTCGTAGTTTGTTTCCCTTTTTTAATGTCGGTAAATCGTAATGATTTTTGTAGATGTCGTTTGCAAGCTCAACAAACAAGTTTTGTCCAATTTCAATAATGGTTTCTTTTGAGTTCTGAAAGTTTATGTGTATCGGTTGGTTTTTTTGATAATGTTCTAAAATGAGTTTTGTTGTCAGGCACGAAGCATTGCTATTGAAAACATTCAGTGTTGTTGTGTTTTCAAATTTATTCCATAATGCTTGATAATATTCCTTGTTTAAAATCATTCCTTAAAGCTCTTTCTTGTCGGTCTGTCAAATTTGTTTTGGTGTGTTGGTGACCAACTTACAAAGTTAAAAATATTTACCTGTTAAATTATTGTTTGTCTGAATGTTTGTTAGGGTGGTGGGTGGGCTTGGGTGCGTTAGGGCAAAAGCAAATGTGGTGCAATAGCATTGGCTTTGTGAGTTGGCATTGCACCTCTTTTGATTTTGCGAAGCGTTGTTTTTTCTGTCCATTTTGTTACTGTCGTTTAATGTTTGTACAGTCGTCCGTAGGGTTGCTGATAACGAGCCGAGTATTTGCGAAGAACGGGAGAGAAATTGAACAAAGTTCAAGTTCGTCCGTTCAAGCAAATTGCTTGGCTAAAACTAAATTAGTGTATTGTTTTAAGAAAAGCAATTTTGCGAGTGGAAAATTATGACAAAAAAGTTAGCCTTCAACCCGTTTTTTCGCAAATACTTTGTTAGCAGAAGTACTTTTAGTAAATTGTTAAATGATCTTTTAGAATCCAACCAATAGTTTTCTTTCCACTACTATTATAAAATTCAGTATAAACGAAATATTTAGATTCAGCAATTGAATTAATCATATCTCCATAGACCAAATAAGACGTTTTTTTACTATTTATATTAGGTGAGTTACAAAAATGAGTTTTCGAGGCAATTACCATATATTTTTTTTGTACATTTTTTTCATAATTATTATAAATAATCTCGTTTGAATTATTAGAATTACTTAGAAATCTACTATTTATATAACCTATGTTGTTTTCATAAGAATTTGAATATGAGTTATATGTTTTTACGATTACTTTATCCCAATAACCTACTTTGTTTAAAAATTTTATTTCTTCTCCGTATGATAGTTCACCAATAATATTATTACCTGTATTTGGAGTACTTCTAATGTTTACTTTTTGGGTATTTACATACTTCTTTGAACTATATCTAGAATTGTCAGAGTTGGAATAATTTGAGTTCTTTTTTGTTTCAGAATTATTATAGTTATTGTAATTAGAATTATTTGATGAACTATTTAATCTAGAGTTATTATAATTTGAATTATAATTTGGTTTATTGTATTCTAAGTTAGGATTATAATTTCCCGGATAACTATAATTGTCTGTTACAGTATTGTTAGGATAAGTTCTAACGTGAGGTCTTACATATGTTCCATCTTTTCTGTAATATCCTTTGACGTTTACTTGTGAAAATATGTAAATTGGAGTTATTAAAAAAAATATTAATAAAAATTTATTCATTTATTCAGGTTTAAAGTATTTCTGCTAACATTGTTTTTTCACGAAACTGATCTAGCTTTTGTTTCGTAAAAAATCAACTATATCCGCATTTCGTAAAATTAGAAGCAAATATAATTATTTTTTTGTAAATAAGATACTTATAAAAACAATATTCATGTATCACGAAGTAATTTGATGTAAAATGTAATAATGAATGTATGGATAGCGAAACAAAGTATTCTTGCATCATTTTATTTTTACAATTTCAATTTCCTCCCACTTTTGTTCGTGTTTTCTTCGACCGTTCTTCGACGAGAATGCCGTTTTTCCGAAGATTCGTCGAACAATGGTCGAACAATGGTCGAACAAGACCAAAATTGACCAAAAATTCAACTTCTCTCTAGCTCTTATAAATAGGAGGTTAGCGAGGTTTTTATTTTGTTATATTACTATTATTGTGTAAAAAGCAACTGGACAAAAGTGGACAAATGCGGGCAGAGCAGGGCAAATGCGGGCACAAAATTGTGTTTTTGTAAATGGTGTTGTTTCTGTTGCTAACTTTATGAATATTAACAATAAAAACTTGCAATTATGGCAGAAATTAAAAAAGGAATCCTTGGTGGATTCTCAGGAAAAGTAGGAACTGTAGTAGGCGTTAATTGGCGCGGCAAAGACATTATCCGTAGTTTGCCAAAAAAATCTAAAAGCCAACCTACTGATTTGCAATTGATGCAACAAATCAAATTTAAGAAAATTATTGGTTTTTTGCAACCAATTCGTCTTATTCTTAATTTATATTTTGGGAATAGAGTCGGGCTAAAATCGCGCTACAACATCGCGACTTCTTATATGCTGAACAATGCATTGGAAATGGAGAATGGTTTACCTGTTATTGTATTAGAGCGTGTATTGGTGTCGAAAGGCGATTTGGTTGGCTTTTTACAACCTACGATAGAGACGGCAGGTGGGGATAGTTTCCAAATGAATTGGGAAGATAATTCTGGGCAAGGCAATGCGCAACCTTCGGATTTTGTGAATCTTGTTTGTTATTGCGAGGAACTAAATTCGTTCGAAGTGTTTCAGAATGTTGTAACTCGTGATTCTATGATTATAGATGTTACTTTACCAACGTATTACAATGGCAAAAAAGTGAATTTTTGGGCGTTTCTGAATAGTGAAACAAAGGCTATGGCGAGTACCAGTATTTATCTTGGCGAGTATATGGTTGTGTAAAGGTAGTAGTGAGGTAGTAGTAAAATGAAGTTCGTTGATTGGAGTGATTTTTCGGTACAATACTTTGTTTAACGGCGTAGAAGAGTGAAGAAGAATCGTATCGAAAATAGAATTTTATAAATGTTGTTTAAATTTATTTTGACCACATAGAAACATAGTTTTAGTTGTGATGGCTTATAAAGATTAGTTGAAAATACGAATAGGTAGACTACTAATTGGAAAGCAAAATCATTTGGTTCTATGTTTCTATGTGGTATTTTTTTTGCAAAGTGAATATGTGTTTTTTTTTCAACTTTATGTTTGGTGTAAAATTCTGGGAGAACCTTGCTTGTATTTATGGTTTTAATCCTAAAACTGTTCAACGATACATTGGTTTATTGTCGAACATAATCGATTTGAGTACTCTACAAAAAGTAGGGTGATAGCTAGATTTCGTGTAAAGGAATATTGTTTGTTTGGTAAATATTTGGTTATTAAGTATTTATTTTATAAATTAGTACATCTTAACATCAACTAAATATATGAAAAATGATTTATTTTTACAAAACGATGGAGAGGCATTAAAGGATATGAAGCTCCTGCTGATAGAATTCCAAAAAACTTTTCTACTATTAGAAGAAAATCAGAAATTCTATGATAACGCAGACCTAAAAAGTTTGCTTAACGTGAGTGACAAAACGTTGTATAGGATGAGGAAAACGAATAAGATTCCTTATATAAAATTTGGAAATAAATTTTATTATCCAAAACAGTTCTTTAACCAAATGGCTCTTTGATAAGAGCTTTTTTTGTGGGGTATTGGGAGTGGTTGAGATTTTGTATATTGGAATGTTGTTGAATGAAATATAGAAATGACAACTTTTTTGTAAAACAGGTTTTGTTTATTCTTGTAAAGAAATATTGTTAAGTTTAATTTTGTAAAATGACCCTGACTGATAGTATTGGAAAAATTATAACCGAAATAAAATATTGTTATAACCCAGAAAATAAATATGGATTACAGGAGTTTGAGTCTTTTATAAAAATTGATAATGATAAACTAATTCAAATTCCTTACTTTCCAACAGAAGAATGGAATGAAAGTGAAACTTTAAAAAAGTTTGAATTAGCAAGGAAAGTTGAATCTAAACTAATAGAATTAATTTTAAATTTAAAAATCATTAATTATCATTTTAAATATTTCGAAAATGAACTTGATGAAATGGAGAAAGCAATAATTGAGCTTGAAAATAGACTATATATTACTGAGAAAATGGACCATTTGGATTAACTGATGTTGATTTGCATAGTATGCATACAATAGAATTTCTAAAATTAAAGGAAAATATTGAATCAGAATTTGAAATAAAACCTTTAATAATTCAATAATAATATCACTATAGCTAATATTTATTAATAAAAGCTGGTATAGTTTTTAAATAGAAAAAATATAGTAATACTCAAAAAGCTTCTAAATCACTAAAGATTTAGAAGCTTTTATTAGTTTTATAGCATTGGTATTCAGGATTGAATTGTGGGTGATTTTAACCTCTAAAATGTCCTACCCATTCTTTGAATTTACCAAATTGTTCTAATAGAAAAGATTCTTTTTCTTCTTCCTCTTGAGGTGAATCTGATCCAATAGGTAGAATATGTTCAAAATAAGTTCCCTTTAAAACTTTATTCAATAAACCTTCACCCATGAATGGTTTATCATCGTTCAACGTTTTAGTTGCTTTTAATAAATGACGAATGTCGTATTGTAATGGATTAATGTCTGGAACTTGCTTATTTAAATTAAGTAATTCATAAACTGCAATACGTGCGGTACGAACAGAACTTTCCATTGTGAAAACTACATCGTTATTGGTTTCTACAAATTGACCTACTAAACCTAGATTCTTACACTCATCTGGAACTACTTGTGGGCGGTCTCCTTTTGCTCTAGGCATAAACATAGATGTGATGTAAGGCATATAAGCAGAACGAGTGATTGTATTCTCAATAACGTCGTCTATTTGGTCTTCAATTCCTAAATGATAACATAATTCTGTTAGGATTTCGTTTCCTGTACAAGTAGGCATTGTTTTCTTGATGTAGTTTCCTTCTTTATCCATAAATAATGCATAAACCCAAAGTACTAAAATATCATCTGGTTGTGTAGGAAAATGTGGTTGACGATTACACGTAAAACTCATTAACCAATTAGAATCTGTAATGGTAATAATTCCACCTGTAACAGTTTGACCTGAATATGGATCATTAACAGAATATTCTTTTAGTTTTTCTACTAATGCAGAAGGTTTACAAGTTAAAGTAACAGATTCCCATGAAGATTTTTCAATATTCCCACAAAATTTTTCTGGACGACCAAAAACAGGAGATTTAGCAGAAAGATTTTTCCATAGTTTCCACCCTGCACTTTGACCACTAGTATTATTATCTATCGCTAAAACTGGTGCCGTTGTATTATCTCCATACGCAGTATCTTCAGTCATAGAACCAGTAGTTACAATAACATAATCATTTGGTGTAACAGGAATAATTACATCTTGTCCATCTTGTTCTGTTATAATTCCTTTGACTACTTTTCCTTCTGTATTAATTAATAAATCTAAATCTTTAACCAGTGTATTTAACTGAATTTTTACTCCTTTTTCTTTTAACCATTTACCTAATGGCGTAACAAAAGTGTCGTATTGATTGTATTTAGGAAATACCAATGAAGAAAGATCATTTAAACCATCAATCGCATGTAAAAAGCGATGCATATATAATTTGAATTCTAGTAAACTATGCCAATTCTCAAAGGCAAACATTGTGCGCCAAAATGTCCAGAAATTACTTTCTAAAAATGATTGATTAAAATAATCTTCAATCGTTATGTCGTCCAATTCTTCTTTTTTCTTCAACAAAAGTTTGATAATAGCTAATTGATCTTTCTTATTCAAACCAAATTTACTAAAGTCTTTTACTTTCCCTTTTTCATGAATTAAACGTGCAATAGAATAATTAGAATCATTATCATTTACTAATCTATATTCGTCTAAAACACTATAAGGTTCTGGTAACTCTAATGCAGGAATGTCTTGGAAAATATCCCATAAATTCTCGTAGGTACAATCCATTTCTCGACCACCTCGAATTATGTAACCATCTTTTGCATTTCCAGCTCCATCTAACGAACCTCCTTCGACCTGAAGTTGTTCTATAAATGTGATGTTCTCTGGAGTGAAATGTCCGTCTCGAATAAAATAATAAGCAGTAGCTAAACCTGCAATACCACTTCCCACAATATATACCTTACTGTCCTTATAAGATTTTGTAGGAATTCCTTTATTGCGTTGGTAATTTCCTATTTGATCAGAGAAAGGATAAGATTTTTCTGGAGTGTTTCTTGGTGTTTCTTTACTCGCATCTGGTTGATGATCAATATTTCCGTAGATAGTAGAATGATTTAAAACGTTGTCAAATTTTGAAGTAATTTTATCCATAATTATTTATTTTAAGATTCTACAATAAAATTACGCTTTATTACTTTTCTAAAGTATCCCGAAATTCGTCATTTGTATCCCAAATTTCTTTTTTTATATATGTTGTTGTTTTCTATATTGTTGAGGAGAAATAGAAGTATATTTTTTAAAAAAACGACCAAAAGATGAAGAAGAGTTGAAACCTAGATCTAATGCTATCTGGACAATTGTTTTCTCTGAATAACCAAGCAAAACATATGCTTCTTTTAATAAATATTCGTCGATAATAACATGTGGAGTTTTCTTAGTTGCTTTTTTTACAAGGTGAATCAAATATTTATTTGTAATAAATAATTGATCTGCATAAAACTGTACGTCTTTGTGAGCGATAACATTTTCTTGTACAAGTTGTGTAAACTTACAAAATAGAGTGTTGATTTCGCGGGAATGATTTTTATTTTCTTTTGAATATTGTTCAGCAATTATAGAGGCAGATTCAAGTAGTAAAGTAAAAATAATCGATCGAATAATATCTTCTAAGAACAAAACATTTCTTTCTCGTTGCTCTTGAAGATAATTGATTAGCATAAAAAGATGATTCGCTTCTTTTTTATTCGCCTTACAAACTGTAAAGTTTTGATGTGTAAACAAATTAAGTTTATCAATAAAGAAAGGATTAGAAATGTTTTTAAGGAGAAAATTTTTCTCAAAAAATAACAATTTCATTCTGAAATTAGAGCTAGTATCTAGAATTTTCAAAACAGTAGATGGAGCAGAAATTAAGAATTCATTTTGAATAATACAATATTTCTGAGAATCTATCTCAACTTCTATTGAGCCAGATAAACAAATACAAAATGCATAAAAGTCGATTCGAAATGATCTTTCAGGAAACGCAAAAATTGGATTTCCTGATGAGATATAATATAGTTTATTACAATTTACGCCATAAAAAGACAAGGTCTCTTTTAGATTTTCATAGTTTTTCATGCTTGAAAATAATAGTTGGTCAGATCGTTTTTTTAGGGTAGTAGAATTGATATAGCAAAAATAAGAATTGTTTAGTAAGTAATTAAATACAATAAGGTATTTTAACTGTATTCTAATGTAAAAGTTATTTTCATATCAACTAAGTAGTTCTTAAATAAGAAATTTCATGAATATAATCAATGAAATATCGGCTAACAATGTTGAATGATGTAGTAATTTTTTGTAACAAGTAATACTTTTGGATTGTGTAGTTTGTTTCGGTTAAGATAAATTACCTTTGCAAAAAATCCGTTATGTTTTCTGCCATTAATAAAAAATTAAATTTAGATCCCGTTTATAATCTCCATTTTATTTTAATGTGTTTGAGTTCGTTGTTGTTTTCAGCGAGTTTTAATATGATGATTCCCGAGCTACCTGCTTATTTAAGCAGCATGGGAGGAGCAGAATACAAAGGATTTATTATTGCATTATTTACCTTGACAGCGGGAATTTCGAGACCTTTTAGTGGAAAATTAACCGATAAAGTGGGGCGGGTACCTATTATGGCAGTCGGTTCTATTGTCTGTTTTGTGTGCGGAATTTTATATCCTGTTTTAACAACCGTTTCAGGTTTTTTATTTTTGAGATTGGTACACGGCTTTTCGACAGGTTTCAAACCCACTGCAACAGCAGCTTATATTGCAGATATTATTCCGCGCGAACGTTGGGGCGAAGCATTGGGCTTGCACGGAATTTGTTTCAGTATCGGAATGGCAATTGGACCTGCATTGGGAAGTACAATTACATTATATACATCGATTAATGTGATGTTTTTTACGTCTTCGTTTTTTGCATTATTATCGATATTGATTTTATTCAATATGAAAGAGACCTTGCAAAATAAACAAAAATTTTCGTTCGGATTATTAAAGATTTCGAAGCAAGATGTTTTTGCAAAAGAAGCTTTGCCAGCGGCATTGATTACGTTTCTTTCTTATGTCGCTTATGGTTCTATATTGACATTAATTCCAGATTGGACCGAACATTTAGGTTTTCAAAATAAAGGCGTTTTCTTTATTGTATTTACAATATCATCGATGATGGTTCGTTTCTTTGCAGGTAAGATATCTGACCAAAAAGGGCGTGTGTTGGTGATAAAATTAGGCTTAGTTTTATTGATTATTGCATTGGTACTTTTGGCTTCTATTGATGCAAAAATAGGGTTGATTTTAGGGGGGTTGATGTATGGCATTTCAACCGGAATTCTTTCACCTGCACTAAATGCTTGGACAATAGATTTTAGTAAACCTGATGAACGTGGAAAGGCGATGGCAACAATGTATATTGCGATGGAAGCGGGGATAGGACTTGGAGCATTGTGTGCGGGTTGGTATTTTCAGGATTATTTGGATCGCATTCCGATGGTGATTTATGTTTCGGCATTTATCTGTCTTTTGGGAACCATTTACATGCTGAGATTTAAGAATAAGCCTCAAACAATTTAATTGAAAGAAATGAAAGCAGAATTATATCAATTTATAGCACAACAAATCGAAGATAAAATAACGTATTTGAATGGTTTGATTGACGATTTGCGCGCCTCGAACAACGATACCAAAAGTAGTATGGGCGATAAGTACGAAACATCGCGCGAAATGATGCAACAGGAAATTACTCGAATTCAAAACCAATTGAATGAAGTTTTAATTCAGCAAGACGTGTTTTCTAAAATAAAAATTGTGGAGAACAAAACCATTGGTTTAGGTAGTTATGTTGAAACTACGATGGGAAATTTCTGTATGGCGTGTAGTTTTGGGGAAATTATTTTCGAGAATAAAAAGATTTTTGTTCTATCAACTCAAACCCCTTTGGCTAGAATCTTAGTTGGAAAATCGGAAAAAGATACGTTCGAAATGAATGGAAAAGTTTTTGTAATTAGTAAAATTAATTAAAATAAAAAAGGACGTAGTTGCGGTACGTCCTTTCTAATTGAAAAGTATGTATTAGAATTGTGCGGCTTCCGTACTTTCGGCCATAGCTGTAGTAGATGAAATGCCTTGTTGCACTGTGTTTTGTACGTAATCGAAATATTGTGTTCCTACAAAAGATTGGTGTTTTACAGCTGCAAAACCTTCTTCTTGTAACGCAAATTCTTTTTCTTGTAATGCCGAATATCCCGCCATTCCTTTGGCTTTGTATGCACGTGATAACTCGAACATAGAGGTATTCATTGCATGGAAACCAGCTAAAGTAATGAATTGGAATTTGTATCCCATTTCAGCTAAATCTTCGCGGAATGTTTCCATTTGAACTTCTGTTAAATGTTTTGCCCAATTAAATGATGGGGAACAATTATAAGCTAACATCTGATTTGGATATTTTTCTCGAATCGCTTGTGCAAATTCTCTTGCCATTCCAAGATCTGGATTAGATGTTTCCATCCAAATTAAATCAGCATAAGGCGCATAGCTTAAGCCTCGATTAATTCCTTGTTCCAAACCATTTCTCACATTGTAAAAACCTTCAGAAGTTCTACTTCCTTGGATGATAAAAGGTTGATCTCTTTCGTCAATATCCGAAGTAATCAAATTCGCAGCTTCTGCATCAGTTCTGGCAACCAATAGAGTAGGAACGCCACAGACATCTGCTGCTAAACGCGCTGCAACCAATTTGTTAATTGCTTCTTGTGTTGGAACTAAAACTTTTCCACCAAGATGACCACACTTTTTGGCTGATGACAATTGATCTTCGAAATGAACGCCAGCAGCACCAGCTTCTATCATTTGTTTCATCAATTCATAAGCATTCAAGTTTCCTCCAAATCCAGCTTCAGCATCGGCAATAATCGGTACCATATAATCAATGTTTCCTTGTTGGGTAACAGATTGTATTTCATCGCGACGACGCAACGCATTATTAATACGCTTTATCACCATTGGAACCGAATTGGCTGGATACAATGATTGATCTGGATACATTTCTGCCGAAAGATTTGCATCTGCAGCAACTTGCCATCCCGAAAGATAGATTGCATCTAAACCAGCTTGCACTTCTTGTATGGCTTGATTACCATTCAAAGCGCCTAAACCCGCCATAAATGGCTTCGAATTTAAACCTTCCCAAAGTTTCTTAGCACCTAATCTTGCTAAAGTGTAATCGATGTCCAAAGAACCTCTTAATCGAATAACATCTTCTGCTGAATAAGGACGAACAATGTCTGTCCAGCGTGGATTAGTTTCCCAATCCTGCCGAATCTTTTGAATTCTTTCTTGATTGCTCATAATTGTGTTTTTTGTGTTTTGTTTATGAATGTGTGTTGTGTGTGTATTTCTTTTTGTGTGTGTCTGGTTATAAGGGCTTAATCAATATACTTATAGGCTTCTAATGTTAAAAATTCGGTAAACTTGTGCGATAAAACTAATTCGTCAAAGATTGAAATAGCTTCTTCAAATCTTCCGTTCAAATAGTTTTCCTCACCAACTAATTTTTTTATTTTTTGAACCTCTTCGGCTCTTAATTTTTTGTATTTGTCACTGTTAAATTCGCATCCGTTTTCTAACGTAATCGACTGGCTTAACCATTGCCAAACCTGCGTACGAGAGATTTCTGCTGTTGCTGCGTCTTCCATTAAGTTATATAAAGCTGCGGCTCCTTTTCCAGATAACCAACTTTCGATGTATAAAATTCCGACATTAATATTGTCTCTAATTCCTTGTTTTGTAACTGTTCCTTTTGGCAATTCTAACAAAGCCTCGGCAGTTGTTACAACATCTTCTCGCTTATTGGAAATTTGATTAGCTTGTGGCATATATTCGTCAAAAATATCTTTTGCGACTTTTACCAAAGCAGGATGCGCAACCCACGTTCCATCGTGTCCATTTTTTACTTCGCGAAGTTTATCATTCTTCACTTTTTCAAAGGCAATTTCATTGACTTTTTCATCATTCTTAATCGGAATTTGAGCAGCCATTCCACCAATTGCATGTATGTTTCGTTTATGACAACGTTGGATAACTGCTTGCGAATATGCAGCCATAAAAGGCGAAGTCATCGTAACTTGTGAACGATCTGGAACAATAAAATTTGGGTGTTTCTTAAATTTTTTGATATAAGAAAATATATAATCCCAACGACCGCAGTTTAGCCCTGCGATGTGGTCTTTTAATTCGTAAATAATTTCATCTAACTGAAAAGAAGCAGTTATAGTTTCGATCAAAACTGTAGCTTTAATTGTAGCTTGTGAAATGTTCAAATAATTTTGTGCAAAGACAAAAACATCGTTCCACCAGCGTGCTTCTAGGTGATGTTCTAATTTAGGAAGATAGAAATAAGGCCCACTTTGCTTGGAAAGTAACGTGTGTGCATTATGGAAAAAATATAAACCAAAGTCAAATAGTGAGCCTGATATTTCTTGTTTATCTATTATGATATTCTTTTCATTCAAATGTAAACCTCTCGGTCTTACAAGCAAGACAGCAGTCTTTTCGTTTAATTGATACTTTTTTCCATTATTTTCGAATGAAATAGTACCATTTACAGCATCTCTTAAATTTTGTTGTCCTTGAAGATTGTTATCCCATGTAGGAGAATTACTATCTTCAAAATCGGCCATAAATGTTTTAGCGCCAGAATTTAACGCATTAATTACCATTTTACGATCGACTGGACCAGTTATTTCAACGCGTCTGTCTTGTAAATCAGCTGGAATAGGAGCTGCTGTCCAATCGCCATTTCTGATTTCTTTTGTTTCTGACAAAAAAGTTGGAAAATTACCCAAATCAAAAAAGATTTGTCTTTCTTGTCGATTCGCCAAAAGTTCTAAACGTCTTTCGTTGAAATTTTTGTGTAAAGCTGTTAAAAAATTAACCACTTCGGTTGTCAAAACATCTGGATAACTATCCAGCTTATTCTGCGATAATTTTAATTCACTTGTAATAGTATCCATTTTTTGTGTTTTTGTTGTAATTTTGGTTTTGGTTATTCGAGCGGAATTTTACTTCCAGCGAACGTTCGCTAAATTATAAAAATTCGTTTACATTTACCAAATATTTTTGAAAAAATTATGCAAGAAGAATACATTAAATTAATTTTTGGGTTAAAACTAAAACAAGTAAGAATGGCTAAAGATTTGTCATTGTTTAAGTTATCTAAGTTAACTGGACTTTCGAAATCGTATTTGAATGAGATCGAAAAAGGTAAAAAATATCCAAAAACTGATAAAATTGTTGCTCTTGCCGAAGCGTTGGAAATTCCTTATGATGAGATAGTTTCTTTAAAATTGGGTAAGAATTTAGCGCCAGTCGCTGAGATTCTACAATCAAATTTATTGCAAGAAATTCCTTTGGAACTCTTCGGAATTGAAGAAAGAGATTTAATTGAGATCATTTCTAACGCACCAATGAAGGTAAATGCGTTCATTTCTACGTTGATTGAAATAGGTAATAATTACAATCTTACACGCGAAAGTTTTTTCTTGGCTTCGTTGAGGTCTTTTCAGGAAGCAAATGATAATTATTTCCCTGAAATTGAAAAATCTGCAAAGAGTTTTTTACAAGAATATTTGATTGAATCAGAAGATTTTGTAAAAAATGAAACGATGGAAGAAATTCTGAAAGAAGAATATAATTATACCATTCTTTATGAAGATTTCACTTCGTTAGGAGGGAAGGATTTAGCGAAATTACGTTCTATTTTTATCAAAGAGAAAAAGCTGTTGTATATCAATATTAATTCTGACAATGATCAAAAACGATTTATTTTAGCGAAAGAATTAGGCTATAATTATCTTGATTTGAAGGAACGTTTGTATACATTTTCGTGGGCAAGTTTTGATAATTTTGATCAATTGTTAAACAATTTTTATGCATCTTATTTTGCTGGAGCTTTGTTGTTACCAGAAGAAAAACTGTTGAAGGATATGCAGAATTTGTTTGCTATAGAGCATCATGATTTGTCTAAATTTCAAGAAATTCTTGGAAAATATACCGAATCACCTGAAACGGTTTATCAACGAATGACAAATTTGTTACCCAAACATTTTAATATTCGTGATTTGTTTTTCTTGCGTTTGTCAGCAAAAGTTGGTTCAAATTCATATAAATTAACGAAAGAACTTCATCTTAATCAACAACAATCGCCACAAGCAAATGAAACGGATGAGCATTATTGTCGTCGTTGGGTTTCGTTAAATGTTTTGAAAGAATTGGAAAAACATCAAGATGATCATCATGAGATTTCTGCACAAATTTCGTTGTATCCGTTCAATAATAATCAAAAATATTATGTAATTTCTTCTGCAACGAAAGATCCATTCAATCCAAATTATTTACGAAGCGTAACGATTGGTGTATTGTACAAATCAGCTCAACGTAAAGTGAAATTTATGAATGATCCCTCAATTCCTGTAAAAGAAGTTGCGGTTACGTGTGAAAATTGTGGTATGAAAGACTGTGCTGAACGTGTTGCTGAACCAATTCGTTTTGAAAAAGATATCCGAAATAAACGATTAAATGTTACGATTAATGATTTTATAAAAGAGCAGAGTAAGTAATATTATCTACCATAAAATAAAAAGGAGAACTTGTTTCAAGTTTTCCTTTTTTTATGTTTAATCTAAATATTCTAATCTATTTTCAACTAATATTACATGATGTTGAAGCGAAAATGTGTTTCCTCTTTCTATGGTTGTGCAATCAAAATTACGGTATTGTAATTCGTTGAATAATGTTTTGACATAACATCTTCTTGCAGAATTCCAAGAACTGTTCCTACATTTTGATTAAAGCGTTCGATTAATTCGTTGTCAGTTAATTCACGAAATAATACGACAAATTCATTTTTTAGATTTTCCATTGTTTTAATTTTTTAATGATAAAAACAACAGGATAGAGTGGAGAATAACCTTTTATTTTGGCGTTTGCCCTCATTCTATACCACCGTAGCGCGGTTTTGGCTCGGTTGGTGTTCTGATTTTTCAGAAACTCCTGATGATTGATAGAGTAAATATAGGCATAAATTTTAAAAACAAAAAAAGGAACTCAAAAAAGTTCCTTTTCAATATTTTTATTCGGATAATTCTAACCAACGGAATTCTTTTTCTTCTAATTCGTCTACAATTTTTTGTAGTTCATCTCCAATAGTTGTGATTTTGTCGTAGCCTAAATTTGGATCAGAAAGTAAATTCGTTAATTCTTCTTTCTTGGCTTCAAGAATTGGTAAAGATTTATTAATTTCTTCTAATTCTCTTTGCTCTTTAAACGATAATTTTCTTGGTTTGGCTTCTTTTATTTTTTCTTTTGATTCTACTTTTTCTTGAATTGAAATTTCTTTTTCAGCTTTTTTATCTTCTGACTCAGGTTTATTTTTATTTTCTATATGATATTCGGTATACGTTCCCATATAACGAGAAACTTTTCCTTCGCCTTCGAAAATCATTAATTCATCAACCACTTTATCCATAAAATATCTATCGTGGGAAACAACTAATAAACAACCTTGATATTCTTCTAAGAAACTTTCAAGAACCGTCAAAGTTGGTAAATCTAAATCATTTGTTGGCTCATCGAGAATCAAAAAGTTAGGATTTTTGTACAAAATTGCTAATAATTGCAGACGTTTTTTCTCTCCACCACTCAACTTTGAGATAAAAGTATGTTGTTGTTCTGGCGTAAACAAAAACATTTCTAAGAATTGCTCTGCACGCATTTCTTTTCCATTTGCAAGCGGGAAAAAATCGGCAATATCTTTCACAAATTCTATGACGCGCTCATCTTCTTTGAAATCAATTCCATCTTGTTTAAAGTGTCCAATATTTAAGGTTTCTCCACGTTCAATAGTTCCAGAATCCATAGTTTCGATTCCTTCTAACATTTTTAGGAAAGTCGTTTTTCCAACACCATTTTTTCCAACTAAACCAATTTTTCCACCACGAGCGAAAATATATGAGAAATCATCTAAAATTTTCTTTTGACCAAATGCTTTCGAAACATGTTCCATTTCGATGATTTTTTGACCCAAACGTGTCATTACCATCTCTAATTTTACTTGTTGATCGACAATTTTATGTTTAGCTACTTTTTCGGTATCATAAAACGCGTCAATACGAGATTTAGATTTTGTCGTACGCGCTTTTGGTTGACGGCGCATCCATTCAATTTCTTTACGATAAAGGTTTTTCGCTTTGTCAATTGTCGCATTTTGATTTTCGATACGCAATGCTTTATTCGTAATATAAGTTTCGTAATTTCCCGAATGTACATACAATGTTTTGTCTTCCATTTCTAGGATTTTAGTACAGATTGCATCCAAGAAATATCTGTCGTGGGTTACAAGAATTAAGGTTTTATTTTCTTTGTTTAAGAAAAATTCTAACCATTCTACCATTTCAATATCTAAGTGGTTGGTAGGCTCATCTAAAATTAAAAGAACATATCCAGTTTCGAAACTTAAATCAATCAAAAATTTTGCTAAAGAAATACGTTTGCGCTGACCACCAGAAAGTTTTCCAATTTTTTGATCCAAGAAATCAATTTTCAATTTTGATAAAATTTCCTTGATTGTTGGTTCAACTTTCCATGCATCTAAAACATCCATTTTTCCCATTAAATCAATTAAATCAGGATTTGTTGGATCATTTTCGATCATGTTTTCATATTGACGAACAACATCTAAAACTTCATTCGAATGATTGAAAATATATTCTTCACTTTTTAAATTTTCGTCAAAATCATCACTTTGATCCAACATCAATATTTTTACACCTTTCCCAGGACGAACCTCGCCAGAGTCGGGAGTTTCTAAGCCTGCTAAGATTTTTAGTAAAGTTGATTTTCCACTTCCATTTTTTGCAACAAATGCAATTTGATCGCCTTCGTTTACATGAAAATTTACATCTTTAAATAAAGTTTGGATTCCGTATGATTTGGTTAGATTTTCAACTGTAAGAAAATTCATGGTTTATTATCTGTTTTGTAAGTTAAAAAAGATGCTAAATCTTTTCTGTTTCGATTTGTTTCATCGATTGTTTAGCTTTTCTTATTTTAACGATTAGAATAGCCAAAGATAAGACAAAGCAAATACTTCCTATTACAATTAGATTATTTAAATGTGGTTGAATTAACGCAGGATCGCCTTTTTCTATGAAAAGTATTCGGAATATTTTCAAATAATGTGTTAATGGAATGCAATCTGCAATTGCTTGAATCCATTTTGGCATTTGGCTTAAAGGCCATGTAAATCCACTTAAAATGAAACTTGGTGTTGCAACAACCATCAAAACTTCAGTTGCTTTTAGTTGACTTGGAAGGAGAATGCTGACTAAAAATCCTAAAAAGCAAACGGCTAAAATAAATGCAAGAGAAGAAGTGAAGAATGACCAGAATTCGGTTTCTAATTTCATGTCATAAAACATTCCGAACCAATAATACAGCATATATATAAATACTGACATAAATAAATAAGGGAAAGTTTTGACGAATAAAATGGTAAACGGATTAGATGATTTTGAGATTAATTCATTAAATGTTCTATTCTCAAATTCTGAAGCAAATGAAAGTGCTAAACCTAATAATAAAACTTGTTGTAAAACGGTTAATAAAACACCTGGAAGCATAAAATATAAGTAGTTTCCACTTCTGATATTTTGACGAATCATCGTTGATTTGAATGGTTCGTAGCTTTGTGTTGCAATATATTCGGGAACGCCTTGTTTTCGAGCTGTTTCTATCGAAATTCCGGCTTTCATTGTTGTTAGAACTGTCGTGATAGCGATTGCCGCTGTATTAGAAGTTAACGTGTTTGAAGCATCTACAAAATAAGCGATTTCGGGTAATTTTTTTTGTTGTACATCAGACTGAAAGTTTCGAGGAATGACAACCACAACTTCAGCTCCGATTGCTAAAGCTTTATTCTTAGAATCAAATGTTGAAGGTAAAACTTCAGCAACTTTCACCGATTCATTTTCATCCAACATCTGAATAATTTTTTGACTTGTCGTCGTACGATCTTCGTCTACAACAATAATTGGTAAATCGGTTACATTTCCTTTTTTATAAACATTTCCGATCAGGACACCATACATAATAGGAGCTCCCAAGAATAAAATTGGTAAAACAGGATTCTTGAAGAAAAGTTTGAATTCTCGTATAATTAAATGAAAAATCGTTTTCATCAGAATTTATTTAGCGTTAAGATCTAAAACTACATTTGCTTTTGTCAATAGTTGAGCAGCTTGTTTATAGTCAACAGGAACAACTTTCACTTCATATTGCGATTGTTGTTGATCAATATCAGGATAAGCAGTTGAAATATTAGCATACGAATTAAGCACTTTTATCGAAACAATTTTACCTTTCAAAACCATATTATTTTTATAAGGAACTTTTAAATTGACGATTTGATTTTTTTGCAATTGTCCGATTTTATTCTCAGGAATTGTAAATCTAAAAAATGTAGTTTCTTCTAAAATTCCGGTTGCAATAGAATATCCAGCCAAAGCTAATTCTCCAACTTTTAGATTAATTGTTTCAACCGTCATATCTTGTGGTGCTTTGATGTATCTTTCCGCCTCAGCAACATCTACTTCTTGCAAAGCTCCCAAAGCACGCTCTTTTTGTCCCAAAGCCATTTGTTGTTGCTCTACACGCGCACCATTTTCGGCATCAGCTAATTCCGCTTTTGCAGCTAAATATTGGTTTTTAGCGCCTTGATATTTAGCATAAACTTCATCATAACTTTGTTGTGGAACAAGACTATCTCGAAGCATATTTTTTAGTCGATGATTTGATTTTTCTGCATAATCTAATTGCTCTTTCAAGCCAGCAACTTTTGCACGCAATTGTTTCAATTGATTATCTGTAGCACCTTTTTTAGCCATTTCGTATTGAGCTTCGGCAGAATTTACAGCACCTTCTGCTTGACTTTTCTTCGCATCAACTTCTGGTAATTGTAAGATAAAAAGCGTTTGTCCTTTTTTTACTTCATCACCTTCGTGAACTAATATTTGATCTATTTTTCCTGGAATTTTTGTTACAACGCTAATTTGATCGCGCTCAATTTTACCTTGAAAAATAGTTTGCTCTTCTTTTTTATTTTCCTTGTCAGATGATTTACAATTTGTAAAAAGTATTAATCCGCTTAAAGCAAAAATATAGTATAGTGTATTTTTCATGATTTTAATTTGATAATTGATTAAATAATTCTCCAGAAGTTTGAAGTAATTCGTAGGTTTTAGAGCGTTGATCCAAGATTTGAGCATAATAACCTAAATTGGCTTTGTAATAATCATTTTCGGCAGCCAAACGCTCGGTTACATCTATTAATCCTTCTTGAAATTGTCTTGATGCGATTTCTAAATTATTTGTTGCAATGGTATTTTGTTGATTATTTCGCGGGTTCAGAAAACTA
>NZ_DLJR01000078.1:7788-37312 GCF_002484365.1 Empedobacter sp. UBA7611 | reverse complement strand
TTTAACATCCTTCTTTACAACAACATAAATATGTAGATTTATTACTCTCAAATAACATAGCTATAAGTATGACAGAAAAAGGTGATCCCTATGAAAATGCAATGGTAGAAAGGGTTAATGGAATAATTATAATGGAATTTAATTTATATGAAAGCACATTAGGTTTTGATCAGACAAAAATTAAAATTACTAATAGTATTAAAACTTATAATGAATTAAGACCACATGCAAGTTGTGATTATTTAACTCCAAATGCTGCGCATTTGCAGTCAGAAAAATTAAAGAAAAGATGAAAAAACTATAATAGAAGTTTTAATTATCAAAACTCTCTTGTATAGTAAATTTAGGATTAAGATCAATTGGTGTATAACTATAATAGGATTTATTTAAAAACATGTATAGTTATTTTAGGACGGGTCAAACACGTTAGAAGGTCCCAAGATAAAGGCAGGATGAAGGCAGGATAAAGGCAACATAGTGGCAGTAGAATGTATGTAAAAGATTTTTGTAGTTCAGATGTTGTAATAATTGCCAAGTTGTTTTTTATACAAAAAAATGTTTAGTGGAATACAAAAGGATATCATTTTTAAAGTTTCAATGGATTGAAACTCGTCTTTTGAGCAATGATAATCTTTAAATTTCATTTAAAAAAGTAGATTTTAGTGTTGTACTATGTAATATTTATAATGTATTAAGTAAAATGCATTATGTATTTGTGAGAGGCTGGAATTTTCAAGGCTTCGAAATAACACAAAATCACTTTTTGAATACAAATATAAAATGAAGTAGATTACCAAAATAACCTTTAAAAATCATTTAAGTTGTAAGAACACATGACCAAAAACAGTATTTTCACTTGATATTCAGCATAATGACCAAGGCGATTCAAACCTCTAAAATAAGTATCATTGGATGCGATTCTGAAATAAACTCAGAATGACAAAATCCGTAAAACGTTAAGCGTAAAACTTAATAAAACCTATGTTTCTATTGTGATTAGAATATTCATTTTTTATTCGGTATTCTTCTTGAAGGGGCACAACAACAATGTAAAATTACCCCTTAGATAAACAAATTAACTAGAAGTGACGAATGATGAACCTAATTGGTTACCCATTAACCTAAATGGAGGTTATATGTACTAAAATGCACTTTTTCTGTATCGGTTGTGTATCCACGCTATATGTATTCTGTATCCATTGTATATCCATTCCGTATGGTTTGTTCGGTGCTCGTGTATCGAAAGGTTGATTACCATTTAGACAAAAAAAGTAACTATTCAACTAAAAAAGTCAATTTATTACATAAATGAGACGCAACAATTTATTTCTTCAAAATCTTAAAACTATGTTGATTCGAATTTATTTTAACGAAATAAACGCCAGAAGTAAGATGTTCTAAATTTATCTGCGAAACAGCTGTTCGAAACTTCTTTTCATAGACCTGTATTCCTGTTTCGTTATATATAGAAATTGTAGGTTGCTTTAAAATCTGCGAAAAATGAAGGTTTCTCTTTACTGGATTTGGGTACACTTGCAAAGTTGAAATAGTATGATCTGTTGTAGTCAACTTCTCTTGTGCTTGAGAAAAATGTAATATAGTCGCCAAAGCTCCTTTCGCTACTTCTGTCAAATAATTCAAATCTAAATTAGCTATTATATCTTGAGCAGTATGTGCATAAGGCGTTTCATTTTTTTCGAAAAGTCCAGTTATTGGATAACCAACTGCCTGAAAAGGCATATAATCGGAACTATAAGCATTCGAAATTTCAGTTTTTAGAGTTGTATACAAGGGAAAAATATTCGACATTTGATTAGTCAAATCAGAAGAAGCTGCATTATTTGATGTTGGATTACTTTCATCTTGCTCACAAACAATTGTCGAATTTACTTTATTCGCCACTCCTCCTACCTCATCAATATTCAGAACAGCTTTAATGTTTAAATTCTGAGGAACTGCAATTTGATTGACATATGTCTGACTTCCTATTAAACCGCGTTCTTCTCCTGTAAAATGAATAAACTTGATCGAATAATCAGTATCGATATCTTTGATTAATCGAGCAATTTCTAATAAAGTAACCGTTCCCGATCCATTATCATTCGCTCCAGGTCCATTTAATGTATCATAATGACCATCGATGATAATAAATTTATCAGGATATTTTTTTCCAATTTTAGTTATGATTAAATTATTTCCAACATTTCCAAAAACATTAACTGATTGTTGCTCTATAGTGGCATAACCATATGTTGTATAATAAGATTTCAACCATGTAAATGTATTTTCATGAGCTGACGAACCAACAGTTTTAATTCCGAAATCTTGAAATTTTTGCAATTTCTGATGCACAGAATCGTATTTCACTTGTTCGACAATCGATTGATAAAACGGATTTAACTCTTGTGCAGCCGCATTAATAGAAAAAACAAATAATGGTAGAAATATATACTTCATATTCTCTAAATTAATTAATCAACAGTAAAACGTAAAAGATTAAAAATTATTCAAAATAGTTTTTAATTCTTCGATACTTTCTGTTGCTTTTTTCTTGATATGCGTAATAGATGAATTGGTATAGGTATCTGATGGATCGATATAGATAATTGGGACATTTGTTTTTGCATAATCTTTGAGCGAAGCAGCTGGATACACTTGCATCGATGTTCCAATAATTACCAAAATATCTGCCTTTAAAACCTCATCAATCGCATTTTCTATTTCCGGAACCATTTCGCCAAACCACACAATATGCGGACGAAGTTGATTTCCATCTTCAGCCAAATCTCCAAGTTTGATATCTTTATTCCAATCAATAATTTGATTCTCATCTTTTTCGCTTCGCGCTTTTCTCAATTCGCCATGCAAATGTATTATTTTAGAAGAACCTGCTCTTTCATGCAAATCGTCTACATTTTGAGTGATAATTACAACTTCAAAATCATTTTCTAACTCTTTCAAGAAATGATGCGCAGTATTGGGTTCAACATCGAATAATTGTTTTCGACGTTGATTATAGAATTCTTGAACCAATTTTGGGTTTCTTTGATAACCTTCAATCGAAGCGACTTCCATAATATCATGATTTTCCCACAAACCGTTGGCATCTCGAAAAGTTGAAATTCCGCTCTCTGCACTAATTCCAGCTCCCGTTAAAACGACTAACTTCTTTTTCATTTCGAATGTATTAATTGAAGTAAATATAACTTTATAAAACAACAAAACTCCATTTATAGAAATGGAGTTTCGGTTTTATTTTATTTTTTTTAATTCATCTAATTTGACTAGACACATAATACTAAATGTTGCAAACATGGTCAACGTAAGAATTGCTGCATTAATTATCATAAGCTTTGTTTTAATTGGGTTATTAATTTGAATTAAAGTTACTTCAAATCATTTCTTCCGAAAAGTATTTCATTAAGAAATAACGACTTAACTCACTTATTTTTAATGAATAAACATTAACTTCAAGACATAAAAAAACCTCAATTGGGAACAACTGAGGTCTTTCTCTACTAAAACTTAAGTACCATGAAAACTCAACTAACTTATATAAAGACTAGTACTTGCCTTAGATTTATCAAACGATATACCAAATTAAATTTCAATATGTTAAAAATAAAAAGCAGCCAATAAATTGACTGCTTTAAATAATTTGTATTAAAATATACTTAGAAAGTGTATTTATTTTCTTTGATTAAAAGATCTGCAATTTCAGTTTTTAAGTTAACTACGTTTGGATATTCGTTGTAACGTGTAAATCTTCTTAAACCAGACAACATCATGCGTTGCTCATCTCCTTCTGTGAAAGAAACAATTCCGCGCGTCGCTTCTGTTTTAATAATCTCCACCGATCTGAATAATTGTAATTGAACTAATTTTTCTGCATTTTTCACTGCATCAGCACCTTTTACATTCGCAATTTTTTCTGCACGTAACATTGCCGATTCAACCATATAAATTTCTTGCATAATACGAGAAGCCGCAATAATCAACTGTTGGTGTTGCTCTAATTCTGCACCAAATTTTTGCAAAGCAGAACCTGCAACCATAAAGAACGCTTTCTTTAGATTTGTAATGATTTCTTTTTCTTGTGCAAATAATTCTGAATAATCTGGAACATCAAACGATGGAATAGACATTAATTCGTTCGCTACATTCATTGCTGGCGACATTAAATCTAATTTTCCTTTGAATGCACGTTTTACTAACATTGATACACATAATAAGGTATTGATTTCGTTCGTTCCTTCGTAAATTCTCGAAATACGCGCATCTCTCCAAGCTGCTTCCATTGGCATTTCTTTAGAATACCCCATTCCT
Source organism: Empedobacter sp. UBA7611 (assembly GCF_002484365.1). NCBI lineage: Bacteria > Pseudomonadati > Bacteroidota > Flavobacteriia > Flavobacteriales > Weeksellaceae > Empedobacter > Empedobacter sp. UBA7611. The sequence goes on along the minus strand of NZ_DLJR01000078.1, from coordinate 32,986 downwards.
CCATAAATCTGAATTCCTTGATCGGCAGAAATTTGAGCTGCATCAGAAATCCAAACTTTTAATATAGAAGCTTCGATCGCATATTCTTCAATCCCTTTTAATTCAGCTTCATTATGAGGCATTCCTTTTGCCATGTTATCTTCAATTGCATCTTGCACATCTTTCGCCGCACGATACGCACCAGCTTCTGAAGTAAACGCAGAAACAGCCATATCAGCTAATTTCTCTTTAATAGCACCAAATGTATTGATTGATGTATTGAATTGTTTACGTTCTGAAGAATATTGTAACGAATAATCTAAAATACGACGTTGCGCATCTAAACATGCTGCTCCTAATTTGATACGACCAACATTCAAGGCATTCATTGCAATTTTAAATCCTCCGTTTCTTTCTCCTAATAGATTTTCTACTGGAACACGAACTTCATTAAAGAAAACTTGACGTGTTGATGAAGAAACAATTCCTAATTTATCTTCTTCTTCTCCTAATGAGAATCCAGCACCAGCTTTATCTTTTTCTACAATGAAACCTGTGATATTTTTATCATCATCAATACGTGCAAAAACAATGAATAAATCAGCAAAACCTGCATTTGTAATCCACATTTTTTGACCTGTGATGATATATTCTTTACCATCTTCTGATAAAACAGCTTTTGTTTTTCCTGAATTTGCATCAGAACCTGCTTCTGGCTCCGTTAAACAGTAAGATGCAAACCATTCTCCTGTTGCTAATTTTGGTAAATATTTTTGTTTTTGTTCTTCTGTTCCGTACAATAAAATTGGCATTGTTCCAATTCCAGTATGTGCTCCAAAAGCTGTTGCTAACGAACCTGTTGCTCCTGAAATATAGTCACACACTAACATTGTTGTAACGAATCCCATTCCCATTCCACCATATTCTTCTGGAACAGAAATTCCTAATAAACCTAATTCACCAATTTTACGCATTAATTCTTCAATCAACGCATAATCTTTTTTCTCAATTTGGTGTTTCTTAGGCACTACTTCTTTATCGATAAACTCTTTTGCAGATTGCAAAATCATTTGTTGTTCTTCTGATAAATCTTCGTAAGTGAAAATATCATTATAAGAGGCATCTTTAATTAAATATTGACCTCCGATTAATCTATTTGGATTTGTAGACATATTTTTTTGTTGTTTAGATATTAGATTTTATTTTAGATATTCGAAAATTGAAGCTGCTCCTTGTCCTGTACCAACACACATGGTTACCATTCCATATTTCGCTTTACGCGCTTCCATTTCATGTAACAATTGCACGGTTAATTTCGTACCCGAACATCCAAGTGGATGCCCTAAAGCAATTGCACCTCCGTTTACATTGACGATATCAGGATTAAGATTCAACTCGCGCATAATTGCAACTGATTGAGAAGCGAAGGCTTCATTCAATTCGATTAACTGAATATCTTCTAATTTCATTCCTGCTTGTTCTAATGCTTTTGGAATTGCAAATAAAGGTCCAATTCCCATAATACGAGGTGCTAAACCTACCGTAGAATATGCAACTAAGCGTGCAACTGGCTCAAGACCTAATTCTTTCACCATATCTTCTGACATTACCATAACGAAAGCTGCTCCGTCCGACATTTGAGAAGAGTTACCTGCTGTAACTGAACCTCCTTGCGCAAAAACAGGACGTAATTTTGCTAAACCTTCGATAGATGTATCCGCACGTGGACCTTCGTCTACTTTGAAATCAATTTTCTTTGTTTGAACTTTTTCTTTATCATCTAAGAAATTAAATTCAACATCAATCGGAACGATTTGAGATGCAAATTTTCCTTCAGCATTTGCTTTTAATGCTTTTTGATGCGAATTGAATGCAAATAAATCTTGATCCTCACGAGAAACTTTAAATTCTTTTGCTACTTCTTCAGCCGTTAATCCCATTCCCCAGTAATAATCTGGATGATCTTTTGCTAAATCCGTTTCTGGAATTGGTTTGTAACCTCCCATCGGAATATACGACATCGACTCTGCACCACCTGCGATAATACATTCTGCCATTCCTGTTCTAATTTTAGCAGCTGCCAACGCAATTGCTTCTGATCCTGATGCACAGTAACGATTTACTGTAACACCTGGAACTTTGTCTGTGTCTAATCCCATTAATGAGATAAGACGTGCCATATTCAATCCTTGTTCTGCCTCTGGCATCGCACATCCAACGATTAAATCGTCGATACGTGCTGGATCTAAAGTTGGATAATCTTGCATTAAGCGCTTGATTACTGTAGCTGCCATTTCATCTGGACGTGTAAAACGCAATGTTCCTTTTGGCGCTTTTCCTACAGCTGTTCTATATCCTGTAACTATATATGCTTGTTTCATTTTATTAAAAAATTTAGATGTTAGACATTAGATGTTAGATATTAGATTTTAATTTTTGTTGAAATACATAATTCATTTTTTGAATTTCATTTAATAATAAAATAATGTGCTCTACTTTATCTTTTTTCAATAATTGCAGTTCTATCCCTAAAATTAATTGAGTCATTAATTCATAAGAAGAACCATTTGCTATAGATAAAAAATGAATGAATTCTTTATTCGAGTTTCTTCCTGCCCCCTCCGCAATATTAGAAGGAATTGAAATTGTTGCTCTCTTGATTTGACTTATCAAACCAAATTTTTCATCTCGAGGTAATTCTAAACAAATCAAGTAAACTTGTTTCGTCAACTCAATCGCTTTTTTCCAAATTATTAAATCCTCAAGCTTATGCATCTCAATACTAATATCTAAAATCTCAATACTACAATTTTAATTACGCAACGGTTTACCTGTTTTTAACATATGTTGAATTCGCTCTAATGTTTTTCTTTCTCCACAAAGAGATAAGAATGTTTCGCGCTCTAAGTCTAACAAGTATTGTTCTGAAACATAAGTTGATTCAGATAAATTACCACCTGTCATTACATATCCTAATTTATTCGCAATTAAACGATCATGATCCGAAGCAAAACGTCCAGCAACCATAGAATCTGTTCCAACATAGAACATTCCCATTGCTTCTTTTCCTAACACTTCTACTTTACGTTGAATTGGTTGTGTATAACCTGCTTCTGCCATAATAATTGCATGTTTCTTCGCTTCTGCAATTTGACGTTCGGCATTTACTACAACAATATCTTGCTCACGAATAATTCCCATATTCTTCGCTTCATAAGCTGAAGTTGCCACTTTCGCAGTTGCGATATTCATGAAATTATCACGTAAATGATTTACTTTTACATCATCTTTTAAAGCGAATTCAGTTGCACGGCGCGCAAATTCTTTCGAACCTCCACCACCTGGGATTAATCCAACTCCAACCTCAACCAAACCAATGTAAGTTTCGGCAGCAGCTACAATTTTATCCGCATGCATTGACATTTCGCAACCTCCACCAAGCGTCATTCCGTGAGGAGCAACAACAACTGGAATAGATGAATAACGAACACGCATCATTGTATCTTGGAACATTTTGATTGCCATATTCAATTCCCACCAATCTTGTTCTGCAGCCATCATCATAATCATGGCTAAATTAGCTCCAACAGAGAAATTGTCTCCTTGATTACCAATTACAACTCCACGATAATCTTTTTCTGCTAACTCGATTCCTTTATTGATTCCTTGTAAAACTCCACCTCCAAGAGAATTCATTTTAGAACGGAACTCAATATTGATGATTCCATCACCTAAATCTTGAATAGATGTTTCTTGGTTTGACCAAATTTCATTCGTTTTTCTAATATTATCTAAAATAATGAATGCATCTTGACCAGGAATTAATTCGAATTGTTTTGTATTCTGATTATAGAATAATTTCTTACCGTTTTCGATTTTATAAAAAGAATCTGTTCCAGTTGCTGCTAATTCTTTTACCCAATCCGAAACCTTGAAACCTTCTGACTCTACTAATTGTATTCCGTTTTGTAATCCAACTAAATCCCATGTTTCAAATGGACCATATTTCCAAGCGTAACCTGTTTTTAAAGCGTCATCAATTGGATAAAGTACATCTGTAATTTCTGGAACACGTTGAGAAACGTAAGCGAATAATGAAGCAAAATGTTTGCGAATCAATTCTCCAGCCTTACCAGAATCTTTCAATAAAACACCTAATTTATTACGCATAGATCCTGCATTTTTAGCAGTTTCTACAGCTGTAACTTTTGCACGTTCCATTGGACGATACTCTAACGTATCAAGATTTAAGGCAAAACGATTGGTATTCCCTTCTTTATCAATTTCTTTATAATAGAAACCTTTTTTCGCTTTATCTCCTAAGAATTTATTTTCGATTAAGAAATCCAAGAATTTTGAATCTTTCAAACCTTGGATCATTTCGTCATTTGGCGCATTTTGCTGTAAACCTTTTGTTACATTATATGCTGTATCCAAACCAACCAAATCACCCAATTTGAATGTTCCCGTTTTTGGACGACCCAAAATAGAACCTGTCAAAGTATCAACTTCTTCAATCGTTAATCCAATTTCTTGCGCCAATTCCATCACTTTCGCCATCGAGTAAACTCCTACTCTATTCCCGATAAAACCTGGCGTATCTTTACATAAAACTGGTGTTTTACCTAAAAATAAAGATGCATAGTTTTGGAAAAACTCAACAACAGATTTATCTGTTTGAGGAGTTGGGATAATTTCGAATAATTTTAAGTAACGTGGCGGATTGAAGAAATGCGTTCCGCAGAAATGTTTCTGAAAATCATCTGAACGACCTTCAGCCATCAAATGAATTGGAATACCAGAAGTATTAGAAGTGACTAAAGTTCCTGGTTTACGGAAGTTATCTACACGCTCAAAAATAGATTGTTTAATATCCAATCTTTCGATCACAACCTCTATTACCCAATCCGAGTTTTTAATCTTCTCGAAATCATCATCAAAATTCCCTACAGTTATACGAGAAGCAAATGCTTTGTCATAAATTGGTGAAGGATTGCTTTTTAAAGCAGCATCTAAGTGAGTTTGAGCAGTTCTGTTACGAACTACTTTACTCTCTAAAGTAAGTCCTTTCGCTTGCTCTTGTGGTGTAAGCTCGCGAGGAACCATATCTAACATCAAGACTTCGACTCCGATATTTGCAAAATGACATGCAATACCAGAACCCATCACTCCTGATCCTAATACAGTTACGTGTTTAACGTGTCTTCTCATAATTGTTTTTAAATATTTTTTTGTCCGATATTAATTGGTTAATCTTATAAATCACTTCCAAGAAAATTTGCATTTTCTCTGGTTCGATGTGATTATTAATTGATTCATTAAATTGCAAAACAAAATGTTTTGAAATATCTCTCATTCTTAATCCTTCTTCAGTCAAAGTGATCAACACACTTCTCCCATCTTCTGGATTTGGTTTTCGAACGATAAAATTTCTTGCTTCTAAGTTTTTTAATGTTCTCGACAAGCTTGTTGGCTCTATTCCCATCTTTGGTCCTAGCGACGTACTTGGCGTACCTCCTTTCGGATCTATTGATAATAATGTAAAGGCATACACCATTGTAGAATCGTAAGCAACTGCTTGCTCATTATACATTTTCTGAACTGACAACCATGTTGAACGCAATAAATAATCTATCGTTAAATCTTCTCTTAACATATTTTAGTGTATGTCTAACAAATATAATCTTTTTTTTATTATGCAAGCATAATAAAGTTTTAAAATTTAATTTTGTTTAACAAATAATGATTCAATTTACTATTTCTCAATGAAATGTAACTTTAAATTATGATTAATAAAATAAATAGTATGATTAAATAATACTTAAATTTATTCCATTAATAAAAAACCGACTGTAGTAGTGTAAAAATACGCTATAATTAGTATCGAAAATAAGTATAATGTTGGTTTTGTATTATAAATAAATAAGATTGTTTAATCTCTTTTCAACGGCATACATTCGTAGAAATTTTAAAATACTGCTTATGGAATCAAACCATACGATGAACAAAGTAACAGCGGCAACGCTATTAATCGCATTTGGAATCATTTACGGTGATATTGGAACAAGTCCTTTATATGTAATGAAAGCGATAATTGGCGAGAATCGCGTGATTGAAGAGAGCATTGTCTACGGAGGCGTATCATGTGTTTTTTGGACTTTGTGTTTTCAGACTTCTATCAAATATGTATGGTTGACACTAAAAGCGGATAATGATGGCGAAGGAGGAATTTTTTCTTTGTATTCATTAATCAAGAAAAAAGGTAAAAACCTAATTATTCCAACTATCATTGGAGCTTCTGCTTTGCTCGCCGATGGAATTATCACTCCCCCCGTTTCCGTCTCTTCCGCTGTTGAAGGACTACGAATGCTAAACGGACTCGAAAATCTACCTACTATACCTATTGTAATCTTCATCCTTTCGATGTTATTTTTCTTCCAACGATTTGGAACAAATAAAGTAGGAAAAATATTTGGACCCTTTATGGTTCTTTGGTTTACAATGCTTCTAGGCTTAGGAGTTTTACATATTGTACATCATCCAAGTATTATCAAAGCATTAAATCCTTATTATGCGTATAACTTGTTAATGAATTATCCTCACGGATTTTGGATTCTTGGCGCTGTATTCTTATGTACAACAGGTGCTGAGGCATTATACTCCGATTTAGGACATTGCGGTCGAAAAAACATTAGAATTAGTTGGCTGTACGTTAAAATCTGTTTAGTAACAAACTATTTGGGGCAAGCAGCTTGGTTAATGCACCAAGATAATCCTATGTTAGATGGTAGAAATCCTTTCTACGAAATGATGCCTGATTGGTTCTTGATTCCTGGAATTTGTATTGCCACAGGTGCAGCTATTATTGCGTCTCAAGCTTTGATTACAGGATCTTTTACCTTAATCAACGAAGCGATCAACTTAGGTTTCTGGCCAAGAACATTAATTATTCAACCAAACGAACACAAAAGCCAAGTTTATATTCCTACAATCAATTTTATGTTATGGGCTGGCTGTGTCTTTATTGTTTTATATTTCCGAGATTCGTCCCATATGGAAGCCGCCTACGGACTTGCTATTACAGTTACCATGTTGATGACGACCTTCTTGTTATCCTATTATCTTAATTATTATACAAAGTTCAACAAAGTATTTATTGTGGCAATTTTGTCGATTTTCGTAGCAATAGAATCTTCATTTTTCGTAGCAAATGTTGTCAAATTTGTTGATGGTGGATATTTAGCATTATTAATGGGATGGCTGTTCTTCATAATAATGTATTGTAGTTTTTACGGAAAAATCCTTAATTCTAGAAACTTAGAATTCGTTAAAATTAAACGTTACGCGAATGTGTTAACTGAATTAAGTGAAGATAAAACAATCAATAAATATTCGACTTTCTTGTTTTACTTAACGAAATCTACCAATCCGAAAAATATCGAGAAATACAGTATTCAATCTATTTTATCAAAACGACCAAAACGTGCAGATGTCTATTGGTTTGTAAACATTAACCGAGATAGTGAGCCGTACACGTTGAGCTATAAAATATTGCCAATTGTCGATCAAAAAATATATCGAATTACATTTAATGTAGGATTTAGAGTTCAACCAAAAACAGAACAATATATCAAAAAAGTAATCAACGATATGTATGCAAATGGAGAATTAGAGTTAAAATACCTGAGTACATGTTTGAAAAAATACAATCAAGATCCTGACATGAAATTTGTTTTGATTGAGAAATTTCCTTCAATTGAGACCAAATTAAGTATGAAAGAATTTTTCACGCTAAAAGTTTATTATTTATTAAAGAAAATAGAATTCAACATTCCGAAATCTTTTGGTCTAGAGAAAAACGATGTTGTTGTAGAACACATTCCTCTTTATATGCACAAACATAATATTGACGATTTAAAAAGAATTCAATAAAAAAATAGAAATCCTGAAATAATTTTTCAGGATTTTTTTTGTAAATATTTTATAGATTGATAATTATCAAATAATTTTTATAAATTTATATCAATCAACAAAATAAAATATTTATAAAAAATTAAATTATGTTCGAAATTTATCAAGACAAAGCAGGAGAATATCGTTTTCGTTTGAAAGCTAAAAATGGACAAAATATTTTGGCAAGCGAAGGTTATAAACAAAAAGCAAGCTGCGAAAACGGAATTGAATCTGTTCGCAAAAATTCGCAAGATGATTCTAAATACGAATTAAAAGAAGGTGCTTCTGGTAAATGGCATTTCAATTTAAAGGCAACAAACGGGCAAGTAATTGGAACAAGCCAATCGTACGAAACCGAATCTGGTGCTAAAAATGGAATTGCTTCTGTCAAAACAAATGCTGCTGATGCCGAAGTAAAAGAAGTAGAAGGTTAATTACAAACCGTTATAAAAAGCTGAAGCCTTGGATAAATCCAAGGCTCAACCTAATTAACACTAATATGAATTAACACTAAAAACTTATGAAGTAAAATAATGTTCAACTTTATTTTAGATGCGATCTAAGCATCCAAGCAGTTTTTTGATGTTGTTCTAATAAACCAACTAAGAAATCCGAAGTTGATATATCATGAAACTCATCAATTTCTACTACAGCCTGCGCCAAAAAGTTAATAATAACTTCGTGATCGTGTAGTAAATCAGCAATAAAACTTAAACTATCTTTGTTTTCTGTTTTTCTTGTTTCTGATAAATGAGCTAACTGCAAATACTCTGCCATAGTTGCTGGTGCATAAACATCTTTTTGACGAATTTTTTCTGCAACATCATCTATAACAATTTGTAACTCGTTATATAACGATTCAAAATACACATGTATTGTCTGAAAATCAGGACCTTCTACATTCCAATGTGCATTTCTTGTTTTTAAGTATAAAATATGTTCATCAGCTAATAATTTAATTAAAATATCAGCGATTTTTTGTTTTTTTTCTGGCGATAATAATTTCATATGATTAAATTTTATATTGTCTATTTGATTAACTTTACTAATGCAAATATAGAACCAGAAAACGAATGAATTATAGATTTATCAAATCTTATTTCTATTCTTTTATAATTAAAAACTATGAACGACTCGAATTAACTTAAAATAAATAATAATGTTTACTTAAAAACAGAATTACTATTTTTGATGAGACAAATTTATAGTGGTTTTTTCAATTAGAGCCATTTTTAAAAGTTAAAAATTAATTAAATTTCTATGAAAAAGTTTCTTTTATTTATCATTTCTTTAACCCTAAGCAATACTGCTTTTTCTCAAATTAATCAAAATCAAACGCTTAATAATAATTGGCGTTTTGGAGGTGGTTTGGGACTATCTTTTGGGAATAACAGTTATTTTGGGTTTAATATTTCTCCAAGTGTTGGATATATGGTTGCAAACAATTTAGAATTGGGTGCGACAGCAGGTTATCAGTATGCGAAAGATGACTATGTAAAGCAAAATTTGTTTAATGTTGGTCCTTACATTAACTTTTTTCCAATCGAAAACATTTTCTTGAGAGCCAATTATATGTACTACACAGGAAAACAAAAGTACAACGATCGTACGCCATATTACAACAGTATTTATGAAACTGACATGGACGAATCTGCGTTATGGTTGGGAGCTGGATATCAATCGAGTGGACCAGTAAGATTTCAAGCTGGTGTGATGTACAATGTTTTATATAAAGAAAACGAAAGTATATTTTCTTCAGGATTACAACCTTTTATGGGTGTTTCAATCGGATTATAAGTCATAAAAAAAAGTCCATCTAACAATTGTTAGATGGACTTTTTTTATTTATTTCAATTCGTCTTTTAAGAATTTTCCTGTTACACTTTTCGGATTCTTAATGATTTCTTCTGGCGTTCCTTCTGCCACAATTTTTCCACCTTTACTCCCTCCGTCTGGACCAATATCAATCACATAATCAGCTAATTTTATCACATCCAAATTATGTTCGATAATGATAACAGTATTTCCAAATTCTACAATTTTATTGATTACTTTCATCAACACATTTACATCTTCAAAATGCAAACCTGTTGTGGGTTCATCTAAAATATAAATTGTTTTTCCTGTTTGTTTTTTGGCTAATTCTGTTGCTAATTTCACACGTTGCGCCTCTCCTCCACTCAATGTTGTAGACTGCTGACCAAGCGTGATGTAACCCAAACCTACATCTTGCAACATTTTGACATAACGATATATTTTCGGAATCGCTTCAAAGAATTCTACCGCTTCATTTACCGTCATTTCTAACACATCCGAAATCGATTTTCCTTTGTAACGAACCTCCAACGTTTCACGATTAAAACGTTTACCATTACATGTTTCACATTCGACATGAATATCTGGTAAAAAATTCATTTCAATCACACGCAAACCTGCTCCCTGACAAGTTTCACAACGTCCACCTTTTACATTAAATGAAAAACGTCCAGGCTTGTAACCTCTAATTTTGGCTTCAGGTAAATTTGTAAACAACGTACGAATATCAGAGAAAATTCCCGTATAAGTCGCAGGATTAGAACGAGGTGTACGACCAATTGGCGATTGATCCACTTCGATTACTTTATCCAAATGTTCTAAACCTTCGATTTTTTTATAAGGCATCGGATCTTTTTCTGCTCTAAAAAAATGTTGATTCAGAATTCTGTACAATGTTTCATTAATCAACGTTGATTTTCCAGAACCCGAAACACCCGAAACCACAACCAATTCACCCAAAGGAATGGTAAGATTTACATTTTTTAGATTATTTCCTGATGCACCAAAAAGTTTCAATTCTAATCCATTACCTTTTCTTCGTTCTTTTGGAACTTCGATTTGTAACTGATTGTTTAAGTATTTTGATGTTAATGTATTTGATTTTAACATTTGTTCTGGTTCACCTTCCCAAACAATTTGACCACCATTTTTTCCTGCTTTTGGTCCAACATCAACCACATAATCTGATTCCAAAATCATGTCTTTATCATGTTCTACAACCAAAACCGAATTTCCGATATCGCGCAATTTCTTCAACGAATCTATCAATCTAACATTATCGCGTTGATGCAAACCAATACTTGGCTCATCTAAAATATACAACACATTCACCAATTGAGAACCAATTTGCGTTGCCAAACGAATTCGCTGTGCCTCGCCTCCAGAAAGTGTTCTAGAAGAACGATTAAGGCTCAAATAATCCAATCCTACATCCAATAAAAAGGATAAACGCGTATAAATTTCTTTCAGGATCTCGTGCGCAATTTGTTGTTGATTCGACGTCATCGAAACTGGTGCATTTTCAATCCATTTTTGTAACGATTGAAGATCCATTTCCGCAACTTCACCAATATTTTTTTCATCGATACGAAAGAAAAGTGATTCTTTTTTAAGACGTTTCCCTTCGCAACTTGGACAAATAACTTTCTTTCCAAACTTTTTGCTAATCGAACTTGAAGACGGATTATTTTTATCTTCCATAATTTCAGAAAGAAATTCATTCAATCCTTCAAAATCGATTTTATATGTTTTTTTAACTGATGCAAATTTAAGATCAACATTTAAGGTTTCTTTCAAACCATTCATCACATCATCAATCAATGCTTGAGGAAGTTTTTTGAACGCTACTTTTTCGTCTACATTATGTTTGACAAAAATCGCTTCCAATTGTTTTTCTATTCGAGAAGATGATTTTAACGTCTCAAATAATTCTTCCAAATTATCAAACAACGATTTATCTTGATCTTGAAATAATTTTTCGTGATTTACCACTTTCAACTCACCTAAACCTGTACACGTCGGACAAGCACCTTTTGGTGAATTGAACGAAAATGTATTCGGTTCTGGCAACGCATATGACATTCCTGTCGACGGACACATCAACGAACGAGAAAAGAATTTCGTTTCATTGGTTTCGTAATCCAAAATCATCGTAATCCCATTACCTTGTTGCATTGCATGATCGATACTTGAACGCAAACGTTGATCATTCACCTTATCATTCAACAACATTTTGTCCACCATCAATTCGATATCATGCGTTTTGTAACGATCTAACATCATTCCAGGCGTAATATCTTGCAACTTGCCATCAATGCGCATTTCAAGAAAACCTTTTTTAGAATATGTTACAAAAACTTCTCGATAATGACCTTTTCTTGAACGTACAATTGGCGCTAAAATCGCAATTTTCTTCTCGCTGTATTGTGTTCGAATCAACTCAATAATTTGCTCTTCTGTGTAAGCAACCATTTGTTCATTTGTTTCGACTGAAAAAGCCGTAGAAGCACGCGCATACAACAAACGAAGAAAATCATAAATTTCTGTAATTGTACCAACAGTGGAACGCGGATTTTTATTGGTCGTTTTTTGCTCAATTGCAATAACAGGCGACAAACCATCAATTTTATCAACATCTGGACGTTCTAAACCTCCCAAAAATTGACGTGCATAAGCTGAAAAAGTTTCGATATAACGACGTTGTCCTTCTGCATAAATCGTATCAAAAGCCAACGAAGATTTCCCACTTCCACTTAAACCCGTGATTACCACAAGCTCGTTTCGAGGAATCTTTACATCAATATTTTTTAGATTATGTTCACGTGCACCGTAAACTTCAATAAAATCTTTGTCCATGTTCGTTTGTAAGAAGTTGCAAAAATACAAAAAAAGCCACATTACTGTGGCTAAGTGTACTTTAAAAATTGTTAATTCTTAAGTATTTATTGTTTTTTAATTGGTATATAAATTCGAGAAATTAGTTTTAAACTATCTGTTTCCTTCGGATCATTTAACATAATTTCTAATTGTTTTGTATCCAATTGTAATTTTTTAGATTTTGCATAATTCTTCATTTTCTCGATTGTTTGCGCACGTTTAGAACGAGGTCCTAAATGCAATGTTAACAAATAATCTCCACCAGGAACAACCACTTTTTTCATCTCTTTTTGTAAAGGCAAATCTTCTATTAATTGTATTCCAGCAAAAAATGTTGTCTTATCTTTTTCTTTATCAAAATCAGTAAAATAGACATATGGGAAACCTAAATCGAAATCAAAACCACCTTCATCTTTATTCATTAACGATTTATAAATCACCTCAAAAGCACCATCTACTTTATCCATTATATCTTTTTCCGCTAAACTTGATTGTTTACGAATCGCTAATAAATTTGTTCGACCTAATTCTACAATTCGATATTCACCATAATTCAATCGTCCTTCTTTTTGATCCTTATCTAATCTAACTTTCACTTTTTGATTTAGGTTATCCAAAGATTTTTCAAATTTAGATTCAGGATTTTTGAAAAAAGCAAAATAGCGGTAGAAATAAGGAATTTCTTGACTTAAATAATTCAATTTTGCAGTTGTTTTCCCATTTTCTTGTTGTTCAAATTTGACATTCAAACTATCTAATTTTTCCCAACCATCATATTTTATCGTATAATTAACGAAACGATTAATCGAAAAATTTTCAATCGTTACTTTTCCTGAAGCAATTGAAGCATCTTCTGAATCCCATATCATATAATTTTCGTCCTCTTCTTTTGTATTCGAAAATTTCTTGATTGTCAAAGAATCCGAAGCTGTAAATTGTTGCCATTTCGAGAATTGACGAAGATTATAAAATTCGTCGTACACCAAACCAACAGGTGCATCAAATTCATATTGCATTTCTTCGTCGAAACGATTCGGTAAAACGATTGGTAATAAAGCCAAAACCGCAATAATGATTACTAAAAAAAGATTTATTTGTTTCATTTACAAAATTGATTGTACAAAAATAGAAATACTTTGTAGGACTCTTAATATTAATCTGAATTAATCTTTTAAAAATAGTATATTTGAGTAAATAATATAAACTTATGGACTTTACTAATTTAATTCAAGGAGCAATGGGACAACAAATTGTTGGTTCTGCTGCAAAACAATTAGGGATTAATGAATCTCAAGCTCAAACTGCTGTTGCAGCAGCTGTACCTTTTTTATTGTCTGCTTTAAATAAAAATGCACAAGGCGGAGGTGCTGAAGGAATTTCGAATGCTTTGAATCAACATGACGGGAGTATTTTGGATAATCTTTCTGGATTTTTAGGTCAAGGAGGAAACCAACAAGATGGATTAGGAATTTTAGGTCACGTTTTAGGAAATAAACAACAAAATGTAGAATCTGCAATTTCTCAACAATCTGGATTGAATACAGCACAAGTTACTCAAATTTTAGCGTTAGTTGCGCCAATTGTAATGGGCTACTTGGGTAAACAAAAACAATCTGCTGGATTAGATTCAAATGGGATTGCTGGTTTATTAGGCGGTTTAGTTGGTGGTTCTACAACTCAAACAAACCAAAGCGGAGTAAATTTAGGAGGTTTCGAAAAATTGTTAGATCAGGATGGTGATGGACAATTAGGAATTGGAGATGCCATGAGTTTATTGGGTGGATTTTTCAAAAAATAAGTCTTGTCTTAAACTGAATAAAAATACAAAATTTATTAAGCAGGAAATTTTCCTGCTTTTTTTGTTTCAAAAATTATCAACCTATATATTCTAAGTATTCGAAATTATCAAATTCATAAATATTAAAAGTTTGATTTAAAAAATATATTATTTTATTTGTTATTTATTATAATTTTATCAACAATAAAACACAAATAGCATGGATACTTTATTTTACTCAGAAAAATTCATTCAAAGAATTAAATCAAAAAACCCTAACGAAAAAGAATTTTTACAAGCAGTTGAAGAAGTTTCCGAAACCATTTTACCATTTGTAGAAGAAAACCCTAAATACAAAAAGTTCAAAATTCTTGAAAGAATTGCAGAACCAGAACGTATTATTCAATTTAGAGTAACTTGGGTTGATGATAAAGGCGAAATCCAAATCAACAAAGGTTATCGTGTACAAATGAATTCTGCGATTGGTCCTTATAAAGGTGGTTTGCGCTTTCATCCATCTGTTAATCTTTCTATTCTTAAATTCTTAGCTTTTGAACAAGTTTTCAAAAACAGCTTGACAACTTTACCTATGGGTGGCGGAAAAGGTGGTTCTGATTTTGATCCAAAAGGAAAATCGGACATGGAAATTATGCGCTTCTGCCAATCTTTTATGAGCGAATTATCTCGTCATATTGGTGCAGATGTCGATGTTCCTGCTGGTGATATTGGCGTTGGAGGACGAGAAATTGGTTATTTATTTGGTCAATACAAACGAATGCGAAACGAATTTACAGGTGTTTTAACTGGAAAAGGATTAGAATATGGTGGCTCTTTGATTCGCCCAGAAGCTACTGGTTATGGTTTATTATATTTTGTAGAATGTATGTTAGCCGAAAAAAAAGAAACCTTAAAAGGAAAAACAGTTTCTATTTCTGGTTCTGGAAATGTTGCACAATATGCTGCTGAAAAGTCTCTGGAATTAGGCGCAAAAGTGGTTACACTTTCTGATTCTTCTGGATATATTTATGATGAAGACGGTTTTGATACAGAAAAACTAAATGTCATTTTCAAAATTAAGAATGATGATTACGATAGAATTTCAAAGTATGTTGATTATTATCCAAACGCTAAATTTTTCTCCGACCAAAATCCTTGGAAAGTTC
This sequence comes from Empedobacter sp. UBA7611, assembly GCF_002484365.1. Taxonomy (NCBI): domain Bacteria; kingdom Pseudomonadati; phylum Bacteroidota; class Flavobacteriia; order Flavobacteriales; family Weeksellaceae; genus Empedobacter; species Empedobacter sp. UBA7611. Next base: position 17,422 of record NZ_DLJR01000078.1, on the reverse strand, counting down.
CTTGTGATATAGCTTTGCCATGTGCAACACAAAACGAATTGGATTTACAAGATGCGCAAACTTTACATCTCAATGGTTGCAAATTGGTTGCCGAAGGTGCTAATATGCCAACAACTCCCGAAGCGGTTCATTATTTTTTGGATCATCAAATTTTATACGGTCCTGGAAAAGCTGCGAATGCTGGTGGTGTTGCAACTTCTGGATTGGAAATGTCTCAAAATTCGATCCGTCAAAATTGGAACAGAGAAAAAGTAGATTATCGATTAAAAGAAATTATGATAAAAATTCATCACCAATGTAAAAAATATGGAAAAGGTGAATTTCAAGAAAATATAAATTATTACAAAGGCGCTAATATAGCTGGTTTCGTAAAAGTTGCCGATGCTATGATTGCTCAAGGAATATAAAAATCCATTTATAAAATTCGGTTCCCTTTACTGAATTTAGAATTCAATTGTTTGTTATTAAAGCTGGACTTCTGTTCAGCTTTATTTTTTTAGAGTGGAAAATTAATTTTAAAACCAATACCTCGAACAGATTCAAATTTTATCATTTCGTCGTTCTGAAAATATTTGCGCAAACGTGTCATAAAAACATCCAAACTTCTACCCATAAAATAATCGTTTTCACCCCAAATTTTTTCTAAAATCTCTTTACGACTCACTAATTTTTGATTATTCTGAATCAAGAAACTCAACAATTCTGCTTCTTTTTCTGTTAACTGAAATTTTTCTTCTTGATAAGATAATTGCAATTGATTTGGAAGAAAAACATAAGCTCCAATTTTAATCAATTCTTCTAAAACAGGTTGATTTCGCTTCAAAATATTTTTTATTCGCAAGACCAATTCTTCAGGATCGCAAGGTTTTGTGATATAATCATCTGCACCTAATTTCAAACCTAAAACACGATCAAAACTTTGCGCCTTAGCAGTCAAAAATAAATATGGAATTGTAATGGTTTCGGCTAATTTTTTCGCCAAAGAAAAACCATCAATTTCGGGTAACATGACATCAAAAATGATTAATTGAGCTGATTCCAACGATTCTATTTCCTTCAATAGTTTTTGTGGATGATCAAACCAAGTCACTTCAAAATCAGAAAATTCTAGATATTGTTTGAGAACAGTTCCCAAATCTTGATCATCTTCTACTAAAATTAATTTAGTTTTCATTCGGCAAAATGATTAAAAATTGAACACCTTTGTCTTTATTATTCTGAACGTTAATTGTTCCTAAATATCGTTCGATTGTATTCTTGACCAAAAATAATCCAACACCCAAACCGCTTACATTTTGGTTAATAGAACGATTCACACGATAATATTTATCAAAAATAAGAGGCAAATCATTGGTTGGAATTCCAATTCCATTATCCGAAAAATTCAATGTTATTTTTTTTTGAAATTTAAAATCTAATACAATTTCAGTAGCTCCATATTTGACTGAATTTTCAATTAAATTCTGAGCAATTTGTTTAAAATCGTTTGTTTTCAGTACATTATTTTTCTCGAAAATACTTTGATTAATAAGTTTAATTTCTGGATATTGAAGTTGAATCTTTTGGATAATTTCATTCAAAATAACCTCATCTAACAATTCAGAATTTTCGTCATTTTTTACAAAAATAGAATCAACAGTTTGCTCCAAACGATTAATTTGTCTGTTCATCATTTGTTGCGTTTCTGGATGTTGAACTTGATGCAAAGCAAATTTCATCGTCGTAATTGGCGTATTCAATTCATGCGCAATAGAGTCTATTGTCAAATGTAATTGATTGATTTTTTCTTCTTGTTTCGATAAATTTTTAAGACTTTTCCAATACAAAAAGACAATTAATCCAACAATCAACAAACTCACAATGATTAAAGGAATAATTTTCTTGAGAATTAAAAATTTCAAATTCAGCAATTCAAAATCTGTCTTTCCTCTAATTTTATATTTATGGCGTTCATTTTTATTAATTCCTAAATCAGAATCTGTTTGATTACTAATATCATCCGATGACCAAACACTTTGATTAATATTAGTTGGTTTCGCAATTTTATTTGTCGTTTCGTAAATCACATACTTTTTCTTTGGCAATAGTTCTTTATGATTCAATTCATCATAAACCGAATAAACATCTGTACGAAGTGCTATTTCAAAATTATTTTCCTTAGAATAAACGTCTAATAGAGAATCTACAATTGGCGTATAAATCTCATAATTATAATCTACTTTCGTTCGAATTATTTGTAATTCATCAAACTGTTTTTTTTCATCATGATTCAGTTTTTTGAAATAATCTAAAATCTTATCATCATTAGAATCTGTTTCATATTTTGACATAAAATTCATCACTTTAACTCCAATTTCACACGCCTCTTTATTCATATCTTTCTCAATCAATCGATACAAATTGTAGATATAATACCCTTGCAATGCAACCAAAACGATCAATGCAAAAGAGAAAATAAATGTATAATGTTTTTTAGATAATTTCATAAGCTTTCCATCAATTCAAAAATACATTGTTTTCGCACATAAATTACACATTAACTCATCGTTAACCGTTCATTAACCAAGTAAAATCGAAACTTGAAAGAGATTTGTTAAAAATCTGAACCATGAAAATAGTAATAACATTTTTTCTGCTACTTCCAAATTTAATTTTTGCACAAATTATTTCTGGAAAAATTATCGATGAGCAAAATCAACCAATCAAAAATAGTTCTATTGAAGTTGAAATTCCTTCACAAGATCCAATTGTAGCTGAATCGAATGAAAATGGCGAATTTAATTTTGAGCTTCATCAAGCACAATCATTTACAATTTACATTAAAGAATTTGGTTACCAAGAATTTGAAAAGACATATCAAGCTAACTCAGAAAACTCTTTGATTATTACGCTTCAAAAAGATGAAACAATTAACTTAAAAGACGTTGTTTTTTCTAGTCAAAAACCTTTGTTGAAACGAAAAATTGATCGAATAGAATTTAATGTCGAAAATACGCCTTTGCAAAATTTAAGTGCTTGGGATATCGTGAAAAACACGCCAAATGTTCTTCTAAAAAATGAACAGTTAAGTGTGAGAGGAAATACGCAAATTTTAGTCACAATTAATGATAAAAAAACATTAATGTCCCAAGATGATTTGAAACAATTGTTGGAAAATACTGATGGTGCAACAGTTTCTTCGGTTGAAGTCATTACCAATCCGCCTGCAAAATATGAAGCTTCTGGAAGCGCGATTATAAATATTAAAATGAAGAAAAATGTGCTTTCTGGTTACAAAGGACAAATTGCGACACGTTATCATCAATCTATTTATAGCAAAGGAATGCTGGGTACTACCCAATCTTACAATACAGAAAAATGGCAATTGACAGGAAGTTATTATTTTGTGAATGGAAAATATGTTCGCAAGAATTTTGATGTAACAACTTATGAAAAAGATCAGACACGCTGGGAAAGTGACATGATTCGTCGAACAGTTGCGAAACAACAACATATTTACAACTTTGCTTCTCAATATTCAATTGATAGTTTACAGAATTTTCAGTTTGGAATAAATGGTTCTAGAAATCCTGCTTCAATTGGGAATTATAACGTTCCAACAAATATTTACAATACAACAAATAATCAACTTGAATCATTTTACAAAACACAAAATCATCGTCGCGAAGCTTCGAATAATTTTAATACGTATTTGGTTTATGATAAAAAATTCGGGCAACATAATTTGACATGGAGCAACAATTTTAGTCATCGTTATTACAAAGAAAATCAAGATGTTTTAACAAAATTGAATTTCAAGGATAAACTTTATGAAGAAAATCGTTTTTTGAGCGCGGCACTTCAAAAATTGAATCTATTTTCTACACAAATTGATTATAGTTTGATCGAAGAAAATTATGGTTTGGAAGCTGGAGCGAAATATAGTTTTGTGAAGAATGATAATGATTTAGATTTCTTTGAGTCGATTCAAAATCAAATCGAATATCAACCCGAAAAAAGTAATATTTTTGATTACAAAGAACAGATTTTTGCGTTGTATATTTCTGGAAATTACAAATGGAAAAAATGGGAAGCAAAAGCTGGTTTGAGATCTGAAACAGCTCTTATAAATACGATTTCTGATAATCCAATTAGCCAAAATAAACGAACAAACACCGATCTTTTTCCAACTTTATACGTCATGTATAATTTTGAAAATGCGGGACAAATTGGTTTGAATTATGGAAAAAGAATTGATCGACCTAATTATAATTTCTTGAATCCTTCAAAATCATATTACAATCTATTTTCTTATTTTCAGGGCGATGCCAATGCGATTTCTACTATTATCCACAATTTGAGTTTATCCTACACCTTGAAAGATTGGAATTTCGAAGCCTATTATCGATACGAGAAAAATCCAGCGATGGAAATTTCTATTCAAAATCCTGAAACTTTTGAAACGGTTTATCATTTTACTAACATCAAAAATGGAGAAGCTTTTGGAGCTAATCTTTCGAAAAATTTCAATCTAAAATCGTGGTGGAAACTGAATTTATTTGCGATGGGAGAATATAATCAAAACTATTATTTTGGTCCAGATAATCTGCAATACAAAAACGATGTCTTTTTTTATCACCTTTCATTGAGCACGCAATTGGATTTAGACAAAGCAAAAACATTTAATATTTCGACAGGATATCAATATAATTCGAAGGCAATTCAAGGTTCGTTTGATATTAGTTCTTCTCAAAATACATATTTGATTTTAAACAAAAAAATATGGGATAAACGTTTTGAAATTGGTTTGGTTTTCAATGATATTTTTAAAACTGATCGCAATACGATTTCTACGAAATACGCAAACCAAAATCAATATTTCAAAGATTATCGCGATACACAATATTTTATGTTGAATTTGAAATACAATTTCGGAAACCAGAAAGTAAAAGAAGCGAAACAAGCGGAAAAAACTGCAGAACAAAATAGAATTTAGCGTTACAAAAAAAACTTAAGTTTTATTAAATTTGAGCAAAAGAAATAATATGAATTCAATAAAAATCATTCGAACAAATTCTTCTAACAAAGATTTTCAAGAATTGGTAACAGAATTAGATAAAGATTTAGCGATAAGAAATGGCGAATTTCATTCTTTCTTTTCGCAATACAATAAAGTTGACAAAATAAATCACGTTGCTATCGCCTATTTAAAAGAAAAACCTGTTGGTTGTGGCGCTATAAAACATTATTATGATACAACGATGGAAGTGAAAAGAATGTATGTAAATCCTGATTTTAGAGGAAATAGAATTGCAGCTAAAGTTCTGAATGAGTTAGAAAATTGGGCAATCGAATTAAATTATGAACGATGTATTTTGGAAACCGGATTGAAACAACCCGAAGCAATCGCGTTGTATGAACGATGTGATTACACAAGAATCGAAAATTACGATCAATACAAAGACATCGAAGAAAGTGTTTGTTATGAAAAAATATTGAAATAGAAAAGCTGAGCGGTGCTCAGCTTTTTTATTATTTATTAGATTCTTTTACCATTTTGTTCATTTCGGATGCCGTAATTTCACCATCCATAATCATGTACATTTGTTGATCATCGCTGTTAATACTCATCAACACATTTTTAAAAACTTTCGCATTTGCATTTTCCGTTAAAAAGCGAATTTTACTTCCGTCCTTATTTATCGACATCAATTTTTCGAAATAGATTATTTTTTCAAGAAAACAGTTCCTCCAGCTTGCGCTTTTGGAAAGATTGTAACATCGGCAATTTGTACATGTTCTGGTTGTTGCAACAAATACTCTATTGCATTTGCAATATCCTCACCAACCAATGGCTCAAAACCTTTGTACACATTATCCGAAAGTTCTTGATTTCCTTTGAAACGAACCAAAGAAAATTCTGTTTCTACCGCTCCTGGCGCAATATTAGAAACTTTGATTCCGTAAGGTAATAAATCATAACGCATTCCTTTGCTCAACGATTCTACCGCCGCTTTCGACGCACAATATGTTCCTCCATTTGGATAAACTTCTTTTCCTGCAATCGACGAAAGGTTGATGATATGCGCATTTGATGATTGTTTAAGAATTGGAATAATTGCTTTCGAAACGTAAATTAATCCTTTTACATTGATGTCAATCATTGCTTCCAAATCCTCCAAATCAGCTGTATCAAAAGGTGCTAATCCGTGTGCATTTCCCGCATTATTGATTAAAACATCAATATTTTTCCACTCATTTTCTAAACTTTCTACTGCATTAAAAACAGCTTCCTTGTCTCGAACATCAAATTGAATGGTTTTTACGTCCGTAATTTTACTCAATTCTGCCTGAATTTCATCTAATCGTTCTTGACGACGCCCACACAAAATTAAACGATAATTTGGTGCTAATTTCTTTGCTGTCGCCATTCCTATGCCAGATGTTGCTCCGGTTATGAAGACTGTTCTTTTCATTTTCTTAAATAATTAAAAGTGCTTTTTTAAGACCGTCTAAGATACAAGCTAAAAAGAAATTAAAAAATGATTTATCCTGTTTTCGTTCGATATTTTCTACTTTTTCTTCTTTCATTTTTCCACGAGAATCATTCTTTACCGCTGCATTTCCAACTGCTGATAATAGTTTCCTTTTCGAACCATCATCACGCAAAACATTCACTTTCAAATTTTGATAATCTATTCCAAAATTTCCACCAGCGACTTTATCATTTCCATCAAAATTAAATTTTATTTGATTNNATATTAAATTTCTCTGAACGATTCATTGGATTAAATGTCCAATTTGCACGCAAATCTCCATTCATAAATTCTGAACGCCAATCAACATTTACATCTGGTAACGATTTTTTACGATAACCCGAATTGACATTTTTAACCGTCGCATTTATAGATGAAAACGTCAATTGTCCTGTTCCGATACTTTTTTCAGTTTCTTCCTCATATTCTAATTTAGAGTTGACCAATTGCAATTGTTTCACCCCTAAATCAAATTTCATTTCGCGTAATTTTTGTGAAAACATTGTTTTACGTTTTGTGTCATCAGGCGGAACCAAACTTCTATAAATATTTGCATAAAGCTGGTTCAATTTTATTTGATTCGCTTTCAAAAAGAAATCTTTGGATGGAGAAATTCCCCACTGAATTCCATTTCCTTGTAATTGATTGACAGAAACAGTGTATAAATCGGCTTGTTTATCTAATGAAGCTGTATATGCTTTTCGAGAAAGTTTTGGCGTTAATTTTAATTGATTCAACGTCAAGTTTCCATTCTGAAATTGCAAAGCTCCAGTATTCATCTTATACGTTTTTCCTAAATCGAAATCAATTCCCGAAGATTTCAGTAATACAGATTTATAAGAAAAAGGAATCGCTTCTTGAATTGTTTTTGGATCAACATTAATTTGATTAAACGCTAACTGAATTTGCTTCAATGTTAAATTCGGCGTTTTTTGTTGATAAGGAATCACATCTAAATGTCCATTTACCAACGAAATTTTATCAACTTTTATAACATCATTAAACTCTTTTGAGGTTTTTCCTTCGCGCTGCGCCACTCGTCTTGGCTGTCCATAAATTGTAAATTTTGGATTTTTGAAAATAACATGATTAACATGAAGTTCTTTCCCATAATCATTTTTCAATCCTAAAACCGTCAAATTAACATTATTGAAATCAAATTTTTGTGAAGCAATAAATCGAGATTGCTTGATTTGAATCGTATCAATTCCAAGATTAAAATTAATCAAGAACTTTTCTGTTGCTTTTTCAACTTTCTTCGCAATAACTTTTTCATTCTTTTGATCGATGATTTTCACATTTACCTCATCCAATTTGATTGAATTTGTATGAAAATAAAAATCACCATTTTTTATTCCCCAACTGTTATTATTCAACGTCAAAATTGGCGCTTCGACATCTAATAATGTATTTGATTTAGTATAATTTTGATTAAATTGATTTTTTGAAATTAATGGTTTCATTTTGAAATTTTTCAGAATCAATTTCTTTTCAGTTAAATCAAAATTAGATGCTGTTAAGGTATGCATTTCATTCAATCGATAATACATCGAATCCAACTTAATACGAAAAGTTTTATAATCAATCGGAATATCATTTGTGCGTGTCAACGCATTCATTTTTATTCCTTCGATATTTAACGCCACATTATTTATTGCATATTTTACCGTTTTTGCATTCGAGTAGAGTGAACGAATTTTACCGTTTTCTATTTGCAACTTTTTGATATTAATTAACTCCGCATCTTCCGTTTTTATGCTTACTTTTTTGATTGATTCTTTCTCAACTTTATTCTCTGGTTTAGCAGAAATAATGGTAATTTTTGGCTTTTTGAATTTAATTAAATCTGTTTTAAAATATAATTTATCTTCTGAAGTAAATCCCCAATCCATCTTAGAAAGCGAAAGAAGTGGCGATTCAATATCTAATAAATCATTTTCAGAATCGTTTTGAACGTACATTTTTCCGTTCATTTTAAGTGGTTTCATCAAGAAATTATCCAACTCAAAATCAGTTTCATTAAAACGAACTTTTCGTGCTCTAATCAATTGTTGATCTTTAACCACAAAAAACATCGAATCTAATTTAATATCAAAAGCAGAATATCTGAACGGAATTTTTTTGTCCGCTGTTCGCTCATTGAAACGAACGCCATCAAAATCGATCGAAAAATTAGAAACATTTGCAATATGTTTTTTTCCTGATTGAGAATACAAATTAAACTCGCCATTGTTGATATTCACATTGGAAACATCTATACTTTGCCCAACTTTGGATTGTGCTGTATCTTTTTTGATCGAATCTTTTTTCTCTTTGAGATAATAATTTACAGAAGGATTATTGATGTTGATTGAATATGCTGCAACTTCTTTTTTGGTAATTAATTTTATAAAATTGATACCGACAACATTTATTTCTTTGACTTTTCCTGTTGCGTCAATCGAATCCTTTATCAACAAAGAATCTTTTGGAGAAACTTCGACATTTTTTAGCGATAAAGATGAATTAAAAATAGAAAAGCTCAAATCTTCGTAAGTCAGATTATAAGCCGTATCGTTTTTTTCTGCAATGATTTTTGGAAGTCGATCATTCAGAAAATAGGAGATGTAAAAACTTAAAATAAAAAGTACCGCAATAATTGAAATTAATGCGATACCGATTCTTTTTATCCAACGGTTGTTAATCATTGATATAGTTTGGTTAACAGTGTTAAAAACAATTATTATACCAAATATAACAAAATGTTAAATTTATTCGTTGATATCGTAAATTTCTTTGATATTTTCTAAGATTTTATCGAAGTTTAAATTCAAATCAATTAATTTTCCAGTAAACAAATCGAACACCCAACCGTGTACTTCCAATCCATTTTCCATTGCACGTTGTACAAAAGGATTTTTTACCACATTTACACATTGTTCTTGTACATTTAGCTCTACCAAACGGTTGTAACGCATTCCTTCGTTTTCGATTGCATTCAATTCTTCTGAATGTAAACGATAAACATCACGAATATTACGCAACCAAGGATTCATAATTCCTAAATCTTTCGGAATCATTGCAGATTTAATCCCACCACAATTATAATGTCCACAAACTACAATATGTTTCACTTTTAG
>NZ_DLJR01000078.1:0-7776 GCF_002484365.1 Empedobacter sp. UBA7611 | reverse complement strand
TCTTCTGCCGTCACACGACTATCTGAACAACCAATGTAAAGCACTTCTGGGTTTTGACCAGCCGAAAGCTTATCAAAATATTGCTCGTCTTGTCCTAAACGTTTATTTACCCACTCTTGGTTGTGTTCAAAAACTTTTTCTAAATTCATAATTTTCTAAATTACATCTTGCACTTCTGGATGTTTACCAACATAAACGCTCACATAACTACAAAATGGAATGATTTTCAACTGATTTTTTCTTGCGTAATCTACAGCTTCTAACACTAATTTTTCGGCCAAACCTTGTCCTCTCAATTCGGGATTAACACCTGTATGATTAATCAACATTTGTTTTTCTTTCAGCATAAAAGTTAATTCACCAACTTCTTTATTATTCTCATCAAGAAGTATAAAAACTCCATTTTTTCCTTCTAAATTCAATTCAATTTTCATAGAATAGTATTTTAAATTCAAATTAATCTTTTTGGATGAGATTTGGTCAAAAAGATTTGTTAAAAGTCTCGATATACAAGACAAATTTACGGGTGAAAAGTTTTTAATTCAAAGAAAATTTAAACAAATAATAACAATCAATTTACAATCATCTTTCTATTTGATAATCAACAACAAGCCATTCTATATAATATTTAATGTATAGGTTTGAGTTTTTTACTTGATTATTTATTACATTTGTTAGATATTTTAAGGAAATATTCTTCATATGAAATTTATTGTATCGAGCAACACGTTATTAAAAAATGTTAACTTAATCGGAGGGGTTATTAACTCTAATAATACTTTACCAATCCTTGATAATTTTTTATTCGAATTGGATTGTAGCCAATTAACTATCACTGGTTCTGATTTAGAAACAACAATTTCAACAACTTTAGAAGTTGAGTCTAATGATAATGGAAAAATTGCAATTCCATCAAAAATCTTAACTGATACGTTGAAAACTTTCCCTGCGCAACCGCTTACTTTTATCCAAAAAGAAGGAAATACGTTGGAAATTGTTTCAGAACAAGGAAATTATCAGTTAGCATTTGAAGACGCAAACGAATATCCTCAAACGCCAGATATCGAAGACGCAAGCTCTACAACACTTAGTGCAAGCATTTTATCAGAAGCAATTATCAAAACTATTTTTGCGACAGGAAACGACGAATTACGTCCTATTATGACAGGAGTTTTCTTCCAAGCAAATGCAGATATTTTCCGTTTTGTTGCTACAGATGCGCATCGTTTGGTAAAATATACTCGCAATGGTTTAGAGAATTTACAAGCTGCTGAATATATTATGCCGAAAAAACCACTTAACTTATTGAAAAATATTTTAGGAGGAAATAATGACGATGTAACAATCGAATACAACAATACAAATACACGTTTTTCATTCCAAAACATCGTGTTAACTTGTCGTTTGATTGATGGTAAATATCCTAATTATGAAGCGGTAATTCCAAAAGAAAATCCAAATGTATTAACGATTAACAGAAACTTATTCTTGACATCTTTGAAACGTGTGGCAATTTTCTCTAACAAAACAACAAACCAAGTTCGATTAAAATTAGTTGGAAATTCATTGACAATTTCTGCTGAAGATATCGATTTTGCAAACAAAGCAGAAGAAAGACTTCCTTGTGATTACAACGGAACTGACTTACAAATCGGTTTCAATTCTCGTTTCTTAATCGAAATGTTGAACAATTTACAATCAGAAGAAATAACATTAGAAATGTCTGAACCGAATCGTGCAGGAATCATCAAACCAGTTGATGGACTAGAAGATGGCGAAGAAATCTTAATGTTAGTTATGCCAGTTATGTTAAACGCATAATCAAAAAGAATACATAAAATTCATTTATACAATACAATGAAAATTTCATACAATTGGCTAAAAACCTACATTGATACAGATATCACACTTGATGAAGTGTCTTCAACACTTACAAGTACGGGTCTAGAAGTTGAAGGTGTAGAACAAGTAGGTGGAGCTAAAAATTATTTGGAAACCGTATTAGTTGGTAAAGTTTTGTCGGCTGTACCTCATCCAAATGCAGATAAATTAAAAGTTACTAAAATAGATTTAGGAGACGGAAAAGAAACACAAATTGTTTGTGGTGCTCCTAATGTTGCAGCGGGTCAAAATGTACCTGTGGCGACTGTCGGAACGGTTTTACCTTCACCAGATGGTGAATTTAAAATCAAGAAGGCAAAAATTCGTGGTGAAGAATCTTTCGGAATGATTTGTTCTGAAGTAGAATTAGGAATTGGTACAGATCATTCTGGTATTTTGGTTTTACCAGAAGATTTAAAACCTGGAACTTCTACGTTCGACCTTTTCGGAAAAAATGATGAAGTTGACCACGAAATCGAAATTGGTTTAACGCCAAATCGTGCGGATGCAATGTCACATTTTGGTGTAGCGCGTGATTTACATACGGCCCTTAAAACTCGTGATATCGCGTCAACATTCAAAACATATGATGTATCAAATTATCCTACGACAGATTTCGGAAAAAATCCTATTTCTATCGAGGTTAAAGATACAGAAGCAGCGCCTCGTTATGCAGGTGTTTACTTAAAAAATGTAAAAGTTGCTGAGTCGCCAGATTGGTTAAAAAATCGTTTAAAAGTTATAGGATTATCGCCAATTAATAATGTGGTTGATATTACCAATTACATTTTACACGATTTAGGACAACCTTTACATGCTTTTGATGCTGCTAAAATTGAAGGAAATAAAGTGATCGTTCAGAAATTAGCAGAAGGAACAAAATTCACAACTTTAGATGGCGTTGAACGTACATTAAAAGGACATGAATTGATGATTTGCAACGAAAATAATCCAATGTGTATTGCTGGAGTTTTCGGAGGAAAAGATTCTGGAGTTTCGGATGCAACGACAACTATTTTCTTAGAATCAGCATATTTCGAGCCAGTAACAATTCGTAAAGGAGCGAAAGCTCATGCATTAAATACGGATGCTTCTTTCCGCTTTGAACGTGGAATTGATCCTAACATAACTATCGACGCGTTGAAAAAAGCTACGATGATGTTAGTTGAAATTGCTGGTGCTGAAATTGCATCTAATATTGATGATATTTATGAAAATCCAATTCAAAACTTCAATGTAAAATTACGTTTACACAAAGTGGTTGAATTATTAGGAGTTGAAATTCCAGAACATAAAATCAAATCGATTTTAGAGAATTTAGAAATTAAAATTTTGTCAGAAAATGATGGAATTTTAGATTTAGAAGTTCCAGCTTATCGTGTAGATGTACAACGTGATGTGGATTTGATTGAAGATATTTTAAGAATTTATGGATACGATAATATCGAAATTCCTTCAAAATTCTCGTTTTCTTATGTTCCAAATCAAAAAGTTAGTCCAGATAAAATCGAAGATTTTATTGCGCGTCAATTGATTTCTTTCGGATTCAATGAAGCGATGAATAACTCGTTAACGAAAAAAGAATACGAACAAGTTTTCTTTTATCCAGAAGGAGAAAGTGTTGCCATGTTAAATCCACTTTCAGCTGATTTAGCTGTAATGCGCCGCACTTTGTTGAATGGTTTATTAGAAAATGTTGCGTTTAATATCAACCGTCGTAATTCGGATGTTAAATTATTCGAATTTGGGAAAATTTACCGCAAAATTGATGGTATTTACGAAGAAAATAAATGTTTAGGAATCGTTCTTTCAGGAAACTTTAATAGCGAATCGTGGACAGGAAATTTACGTAAAGCTTCATTTGCTGATTTGAAAGGTTTGATTAAACAAATTTTTGTTCGATTAGATATTCAAATTACAGATGAGTTACCTGCAAAAGATGATAATTTCTTAGATGGAATTGAATTTGTTTCTGCTCAAAAATCATTAGGAAAACTTGGAATCATCAGCAAAAAATTAGCAAAAAAATTAGGCGTTAATCAAGATGTTTTCTTTGCTCAATTAAATTGGGATGCAATGGTTGCTTTAGCAAACAAACACGATTTGAAATACAAAGAAATCTCTAAATTCCCAGGTTCTCGTAGAGATTTAGCTTTATTGCTTGACTCTTCTGTGAAATATGAAGAATTGTACAAAGCGACAAAAGAAGTGAAAACGAATTTGTTGAAAGCTGTTAATTTATTCGACGTTTACGAAGGAGATAAATTGCCAGTTGGTAAAAAATCGTATGCTTTAAGTTTTATGATTCAAGACGAAAATAAAACATTAAGCGATCAAGAAATTGATGGTTTAATGAATAAATTAATCAAATTGTATCAAGAAAAATTCAACGCTGAGTTGAGATAAAATATTCCGAAAAATGAAAAAGATTGTAACTTTATTTTCAGCAACTCTTTTGATGAGTTTTATAGCAACTTCTTGTTCTACAAGCGCAAGTACTGCTAAAATTAAACCTAAAGCGGAAGTTTCGATTTCAAATCAAAATTGGTATTTGATCAACGATAACAACGTAGTAAAAGGTTTGTACGATAAAGACGTAATGTTGGTTATTGACGAAGCGAATTCGACTGTAAGTGGTTTTGCGGGTTGCAACAATTTCAATGCTTCTTTTACAAAAGTTAGCGGCGTAACCAGCTTCGTTAATTTCTCTGAAACTAAAATGGCTTGTCCTAATTTGCAAGAAGAAAAAGCATTTTTATCGATGTTGAAAAGTGTAAATCGTTACGAAGTTTCTGGAAAAGAATTACATCTTTACAAAGGAAATATCTTATTATTGACATTTAAAACTTTGTAAGTTTTAATCAATTATAAAATCAAAAAGCGCTCTAAGAGCGCTTTTTTGTGGTTTATATTATTTTATTTTAAACTTCTTTATTTTCTTCAACTGCTTGTTGAGCTGTAGGAGAAATTGCTTCATCACTTTGCTTGAAACCAATTTTAGTAATCGGAATTTCTTTTGATGATAAATAAAACTCTAAATCAGCATTTAATTCAATCAGACGATGCGGAAAATCTTGTCCAACATTTTGTTTGGCTTCTGTTAAGAAAATTGCACAATGTTTTAGATAATCAGGCGTTAATTTCGATTTTGCTTCTTGAAATGCCGAAAACAATACCTTTTCTGTCATCACAATATTTTTCGTTTCATCTTTTCTGTATAATGCATATAAACGTTTTTTAAGCGATTGTGTAAAATCAATCATCATTGTATTTGAGAAAATTTTCATTTCAGCCGCATAAGGCGTCCAGAAATCTTTGTTCAACGCATTTTGATTTTTCAAAATTGATAATAACGGAGAATCTTGCGCCAAATTCGTAGTCATGTGATGTAGAAGTAATTGTTTGCGCTCGTCAAAAGTTGGAGGAAAAATCGGAATATGTAAATCAAAACGACCAGGTGCAACGATTTCATCATTCAAATTTGCTAAAGATTCAACAGCTCCAACAATCAAAAGTTCTTTCGTATCATTTTTCTGAATATGTCTAAGAACGGAATAAAACAAATCGACCATTTCGGGATAAATGGTATTTACAGAAGTAGAATGTAATATTTCGTCGAACGAATCAATAAACAATAATGTTTTAGGTTGATTCATCTTTTTTGAAAGAAAATCGGAGAATTTATTCTTTTTGTTATCAAAATTCCCAACTAAATAATCATTGAAAATATGTACAAATTCGTAACCAATCATATCCGCTATTTTCTTTGCCCAATATATTTTCCCACTACCTGGAGGTCCATACAAAATCAAGCCAGCAGGTTTTGAGATTCCCCAACTTTCTCCTTGATCTTTGCTAATAAATGGATCTAACATATCAGTCATATAAAAATACAAATCGGTATAACCAACTAAACTTTTACCAGAAAAATCTTCGCATTGCGGAAATGCTTTTTCTATAAACGGATATTTTCCCCCAATGTAAGAATGAATCAAATAACTTGACACTCCCGTTTTCATCTGCTTTGCAACCTCGGCAGGAATTCCATTTGTTACAAAAAAATGAAGCACTTCTTCTTCTTTCGCTCCAATTGTTTTAGCGATTTCTTCTATTGTTTTTTCTTTGGAATAATCTTCGGCATATCTTTTTAAGAAATCTTTATTCTCTTCCGAAAATGTTATAAATTGTTGTGTTACATTAAAATTTTCGTCAATACAAAAACTCAAATCAATATTAAAATCATTGATAAAATTCTGTAAACTTCCTAAAGATATTTCGAGTTGATTAGATAAATCTTTTAATTTCATTCTGTTGGCTTGTTCTAATTTCTATTAAAAATAAAGATTAATTCGTGAACTAAACCATTTTAAGTTCTAAACTTCTGTTAAAGGAACAAGCGCATCTATAGATGCGCTTGTTCCTTTTAATTGTATATTTTATAATTATTTACAATTTAGATGAATTAAGATAATCTTCCATTTCTTCTTTATTTGCTTCATCAGATTCGTCTTTTAGAACACGATGAGCCACTTTACCTACAGTTAAACCTTGAATAACGATTGAAAATAAAACAACGATGTATGTAATCTCTAATAACAAATCTTTCCATTCCGAATTTGGCATCGAAAGAACTAACGCAATTGAAACTCCTCCACGAATTCCTCCCCTAACCAAGACAATAAGTGAACCTTTAGAAAAAGTGTTTTTTCTTAAAATAGTACGAGCTGGAATAACAATTGATAATGTTCGAGATAATAGGACTATAAAAATTGTGGCAATTCCTAATAGAATTTGATCCATTAAATCTTCTATTAACAACAATTCGAAACCTATAAAAAGGAATAAAATGGCATTCATTACCTCATCAATAAGCTCCCAAAATTTGTTTAAATAATCTTGAGTTGTTTTACTCATTGCGAATTTCTTTCCATAATTTCCGATTATTAAACCTGCGATAACCATAGCTAAAGGACTAGAAATATGAAGTTCTTTTGCAATCAAAAATCCTCCCATTACAATCGATAATGTAATTAAAGCTGAAACTTTATAATCATCAATTTTTTTCATCGAATTAGACGCTGTAAATCCAAGTAATAATCCAAGTAAGATTCCGCCACCAGCTTCCATCAAGAATAATTTTGAAACACTTGAAAAATCAGCATCAAAGCTTGGATTAGTTGCTATTTGTAAAACTACTGCGAACATTACAACGGCCACACCATCATTAAACAGTGACTCTCCTGTAATTTTTGTCTCAATAATTTTAGGAACTTTTGCTTGTTTCAAAATTCCTAATACAACGATTGGATCAGTTGGTGAAATTAATGTTCCGAACAATAAACAATAGATATACGGAATTTGAATACCAAAATATGGCGCAATGTAATATAAAATTACTGATATAATAAATGCTGATAATACTACTGATATTGTAGCATAAGTAGCAATTGTCCATCTCAAGTTTTTCAAATCGAGAATATTAACGTGCATTGCGCCTGCAAAAAGCAGAAAATTAAGCATTGCGCCCATCAATATTTCATTGAAGTCTAAACTATTAAAGAGTTGAAACATGTCTTTTGTAGCATCAGGAAAATAGCTATCTCCCAATAAACGGATAGCGACAGATACTAACATGGCGATAATCATAATTCCAATTGTTCCAGGTAATTTTAGGAATCGAAGGTTTGCATAAGAAAATAATGCAGCAAGAACAATTAGAACCGAAAAAGAATAATATAGTTCCATTGGTATTGATTAAAATTTGGAAAAAGTTACAAAAAAAGAGCCACTATAAAGTGGCTCTTTCTATATTAAGACACTGTACCAAAAACTGTGTAAGTATAAAATTCTGCTTGGGTTAAAATCGAGCAGAATTTTTTTTATACATTTAATATT
>NZ_DLJR01000075.1:0-6120 GCF_002484365.1 Empedobacter sp. UBA7611 | reverse complement strand
TAACAAAATTTATTTTGATAAATTTTAAAGTTTTTATTTCAATAAGTCAATTCTTACTTTCACTCCAAAAACCCTTTCGGAATCGGATTGCAAAGCTAAAAACTTATTTAGAATCTCGCAAATTTATTTTTAAATAATTTTTGTCGCTACTAAGTCCTTATGTCAACTACAATACTACTCGTCTTTCGTATTGCGGTTGCAAATATACGGCTGGATTATTCGTTTTTCCAAACATACTTTACTTTTATTTTACATTCTTCTCTTAAGTGATTGGTACAATGGAAAATATTTTTTAAATTTTTTAGATATGAGATGTGAGATATTAGATTTTTGACGAGAAAAGCTCTTTTTAAAAACAAAATTATAACGGGATAGATTTCTCGACAAGCTCGAAACGACAGGAAAATTAAACTTGTTAATTACTCAAGAATGCCTTTTAACTTCATAAAATGATTAGACGTTTTGCTTTTCTTACCAAAAAGAAAAGTAAAATGGATACTTTTGAGTTAACTATTCGGGAGGAATTGTCGCAAAGCGAGAATGAGTTATTCAGTATAGTTAATAATATAATGGATACGATGCTGATGACATCATAATTAAGTTTCTATAAAAAAGCTTTTTGATAAAATCGGAGTGACAGAATCAAAAAAAGGAGAACGCTTTATTCTCCTTTTGTATCTTATTAATGTGGACCGTTACCGTTTTTATCTTTTTCCAAATCGGTATTCCAAATTTTGATTTTATCTGTTTTTTTCAAGCCAGATTTTACTTGAACATTCACTCCGTCTGTAATTCCAAGAGTGATGTATTTCTTTTCGTATTTTGCATCTTGTCCTTTACCAGAAGTAAGAATCTCAACATATGGTTTTTGGTTTTCGTCGTAACGAACATGCGCTGATTTTACCAACAATACATTTTTTGCTTCCTGCGTTACAACCTCAGCATTTGCAGAATATCCCGCACGAATAAAGTTATCTGAATCTAATTGAACTGGTGCTTTAATCTCGAACTGAACTACTCCATTCGTTGCAACTCCTTGAGGCGAAATAAAATCAAGAATCGCTGTAAAAGTTTTGTTCGGAATTGCACCAATCGATACATTAATTTTCATTCCTTCTTTTAATTTACCAACCTCAGCTTCGTCAACTTTTCCTTGGAAAATCATTTTCTTAACATCAGCCATCGTAGCAATCGTCGTACCTGTAGAGAAATTATTAATCTCTTGCACCATATTCCCAACCTCAACAGGAATATCTAAAATCATTCCCGAAGTAGTTGCTGTAATACGTGTTGTTGCATAAGCTTCCAAACCAGGAGCAATACCTGTTTGCGCAACCTTGTAATCGTTTTCGGCAGCTTTTAATTGTTGTTGAGCTGACTTATATGTTGCATTTGCATTGTCATAATCTGCACGAGGCAAAACACCTTGATTATATAAAGTTGATGTTCGATTGAAATTACGACGTTCTTGATCGACCGTAATTTGAGCCGCTTGAATAGACTGACGAGCTGCATTTAACGACTGAACATTTGGAACAACTTTCAGTTCACAAATCAATTGACCACGCTCTACATATTGTCCTTCAGCAACATTAATCGATTTTATAACACCCGAAATATTTGGCTTAATTTCAATTGTTTCCAACGGTTTTACTTCACCAGTTGCAACAGCTTTCACCTCTATATTTCCCATAAAAGGCGTTGTCGTTTCATAAACTTCATTGTCTTGGCTATTCTTTTTACCGAAATACGCAATCACACCGATTACAGCACCGATAAAAACGACAATCATCAAAATCTTTAGAAATTTTTTCATTCTTCTATATCTGTTAAGTTTTAGTTATTCATCTCTCAAAGCATCAATAGGTTTGATTTGAATTGCACGTTGAGCAGGAATCAATCCCGCTAAAGTTGCCATAATCACCATCACTGCTAAAGCTGTAAAAAGTGTAAACAAATCGATTGACGCATTATATAAAGGTATGTTTTTATTTGATGGAATGATAATTTCGTTGAGAACCATTAGTAAAAGTGCTGCAAAAATAATTCCGCCTAAACCTGCAATTAATGTTAAAACTACTGATTCTAACAAAATTTGTCCTCGAATTTGAGCAGGAATTGCACCTAATGCTCTTCGAATTCCAAATTCTTTTGTACGTTCTGAAACTGTAATCAATAATATACTTGCAATCGCAATAACCCCAGAAAATAATGTCATCCCTCCTACAACAATCGCTAGGAACTGCATTCCTTTTACGAATTTCATAATCTTCCCCAGCATTTCACCTAAGTTAAAACCTCCAATTCCCTGGTCGTCATCTGGCGAAATATTTTTAATTTGTTTCAGATATGTTTTTAATTCTTTTTCGAATGCAACAATATCATAATTATTAGGCAAACTCAAACTTAAATATTGAATCGTTTCCCCTTGATTGTATATTTTTTGAAATGTTGTAAACGGAATAAACACTTGATCTTTGCTCTCTACAGGTGAAGAAGGTGTGTCGTAAACGCCGACAATTGTATAATAACTATCACTAATTCTGATTTCTTTCCCTAAAGGTTTTGGTTTATCACCAAAAAATTGTTCCGCTACTTCAATTCCAATTACACAAACTTTCGATTCAGTTTTGATATCATCTTCATTGATAAAACGACCTTGAATAATATCTTTCCCAAACATTCGGTTTTGATCTGGATAATCTCCATTAACCGTGTAAAAATTATATTTTGTTCCGTAGGTTAAAATAGAACTTGGTTTAGAATTTCGAGGGGCTAACAACGAAATTTGAGGAAAACGAGCCTGAATTTGACGAACATCACTCATTTTCAATTCAATTGTACGACCTTTTTGAAACCCTTGATAAGGCATCGATGTTGTTCCTCCCCAAACAAATAATGAATTGGTTGCGGCATCTGCTAAATTTCGGTCAAAACCATTTTGCAAACCACGTGTTACGCCTAACAATAATACAAATAAGAACATTCCCCATGCGACACCAATCATCGTCAAAATAGTGCGCAATTTATTTTTGCGAATCGCCGCGTAGACTTCGCTCCAAGCATCTGGATCAAAAACAAATTTTATAAAGTTCATTATTCGTCTCTTAAAGCATCAATAGGTTTAATACGTGCTGCATTCAAAGCTGGAATTAATCCAGAAACTGTTCCTGCAACAAATAAAATAATACAAGCCATGACCAACGAATTGGTTTCTACGCCTGGATTATAAATAAAATATTCTTCTAAACTATCACCAATATTTTCTACAACAAGTGCCGCTAAAGCAATTCCTATTGCTCCGAAAATAATTGTAATCATAATTGCTTCTTGTAAAATCAATCCCAAAACATTGGCTGGTGTTGCGCCCAACGCTTTTCGAATACCAATTTCTTTGGTACGTTCTTTTACACTAAACACCATAATATTTCCGATACTTACAATTCCTGCAATCAAACTTCCTCCACCAATTACAAATACAATAATTGTCAGAATCAAGAAAAATTGATTGGTATCTTCCATTGCATCCGCCGCATTTCGTACCCAAACTCCGCCATAATCAGAAGGCGCAACATTGTGTCGGCCTTTTATATTATATTCGATTGCATTTGCTAGTTTAGAAATATCGGCCAAAGCCATTCCATCTTTTGGTGTTACAATAATCGATGATACTTTGTCCGTCGCATAAATTGTTCTAAACGTTGTAAAAGGCGCATACAAAGCACGTTCAGCATTATCACCACCATCTTTACTTTCGAAAACACCAACCACTTGATACATACTTGAACCTAATTGCAAATATTTACCAATTGCAATCTGATTTGGAAAAAAATCTTGCGCAACCAATCGTCCAATAACAATTGATTTGGACTGATTTTCCATATCTTTTTGATTGATAAATCGACCAAGTGTTACGTTTTCATTAATCATTGATTCATATTCTGGATAAACTCCAGTAATCGAATAACTTCCTGAATTAGCTTCATTTCTAATCGTATCACTTTTCGAAATTGTACTTACAATCGATTTTATTTCATCTGGAAAAGAATGTTTAATAAAATCAAAATCTTTTACATCCAATTCAATTGTACGTCCTTGTTTGAAACCATTGTAAGGTTCTGTTGTTGTACCTCCGTTAACGGTAATATTTAATGAATTTGCTTTGAAAAATTCTTGTTGAAACCCGTTCTGCAAACCATTTCCCAATCCATACAATGTAATAAACACAAAAAGCGCCAAAGCGATTGTCAAACCCGACAATGCTGTACGCAATTTATTACTTGCAATGGACGACCATATTTCGCTCCAACGGTCTGTATCAAACATATTTTATATTTAAGATTCTTTGATTTATGATTTACGAAGTTTGAGATTCGAAAATCATTAAACTCTTACTTGTTCTACTTTTTCGTCACTTACAATTACACCATCTTTAAGACGAACAATACGTTTACACATATTTGCAATATCATCTTCATGCGTCACCATTACAATTGTTTTACCTTCGTCATTAATTTCTTGAATCAGGTGCATTACTTCTTGCGAAGTCTTTGTATCCAGCGCTCCTGTAGGCTCATCCGCCAATAACAATTTTGGTTTTGCAGCCAATGCACGCGCAATTGCAACACGTTGTTTTTGTCCACCCGAAAGTTCATTTGGCATATGAGTAGCCCAAGGCTCCAACCCCACTCTTTCCAGATAACTAAGCGCTATTTTATTTCGATCCGATCGTTTTACTTTTTGATAATACAACGGTAACGCTACATTTTCTAATACATTTTTGAAACTAATTAAATTATAAGATTGAAAAATAAATCCTAAAAATTTGTTTCGATAATTAGCCGCTTTAGTTTCGTTTAACTTCTCAATTCTAACACCGTCCAATTCATAAATACCTGTATCATGCTCGTCCAACATTCCAATGATATTCAATAAAGTTGATTTCCCCGAACCCGAAGATCCCATAATCGCAACAAATTCGCCTTCCGTAATCTCAAGGTTAATTCCTTTGAGTACGTGAAGTTTGTTTTTTCCCATTATGTAGGATTTATTTAAATCTCGAATAGATATCATAGATTGTTGTAAATTTCAATAAAGATAACAGATAAGTCGAAATTATAAGAAAAATGTTACAAGCAAGTTTAAGATTTATCTTATAAATAGCGCTAAAATATTTTTCAAAATTAATTTTCAATAATTTTTGAAAGTATAGAAATTTATATATATTTGTGTAAATAATAATTGCAATGAAATTAGAAGAATCAAAAGAAAAATTTGTTCAAACTTGGGGAACTTTCGCTGTTAACTGGGGAATAAATCGTACTATGGCACAAGTTCATGCATTATTATTAACTTATAGTGAACCGATTTCAACTGATCAAATTATGGAAGAATTACAGATTTCGAGAGGAAATGCAAATATGAACTTGAGAGCGTTGATGGATTGGGGAATTATACGAAAAGAGCTAATAAAAGGAGAACGTAAAGAATATTTTGTTGCCGATAAAGATGTTTGGTATTTATTCAAACAAATTACAAAGGAACGCAGAAAGCGTGAAATAGAGCCAGTAATTGATTTTTTAGATACATTAAAAAATATTGATGATCAATCTGATGACGCAAAAGAATTTGCTAAATTATTACAAGATTTATCTTCTGTTTCAACAAAAATCAATAATATAATGGACCTTGCCATCAAATCTGATGAGCATTGGTTGGTAGGAAAAATCACGAATTTGATGAAATAATCAATTCGTATTTTTTTGAATCACAAATTTCAAAAATTATTGAAAATTCAATATGTATAATATTATTTCGTATATCATTTATCTGATTATTACTTTCTACATCACCATTTTTGTTGGTTGGAAAGTGTATAAAATTTGTTTTGTGTACTTGACAAACTTAATCGATAATCATTCTGTTTGTCAATCGATTAATAATCTTTTATTGATTGGATACTATTTGGTCAATTTAGGTTTTTCGGCAATAAGTTTACAAAACTGGGAACAAGTTGACTCCATTACCATCATGTTTTCTTCATTGTCCTACAAAATTGGATTTATATTATTAATCCTCGGAATATTACATTTTATTAATT
The DNA here is from genome assembly GCF_002484365.1 of Empedobacter sp. UBA7611. NCBI lineage: Bacteria > Pseudomonadati > Bacteroidota > Flavobacteriia > Flavobacteriales > Weeksellaceae > Empedobacter > Empedobacter sp. UBA7611. Next base: position 20 of record NZ_DLJR01000075.1, on the reverse strand, counting down.
TAACCCGTAGTGCATTTAGA